>CAZTEZ010000160.1:0-7160 GCA_964611815.1 uncultured Bacteroidia bacterium
GTTCACAGCATCGTGAGGTCAATTCAAATGCAAGCCCACCTGAGTACTAATTTGGTCTTGCCAGTGTTGGGACTGAAAACGCGCCAGGAAGCCCCGGGATTAACTCAAGTGCAGCAGTTGGTAATGCTTAATGCTTGATGATGCACTCGAAGCTTCTCGCTTTTCAATGCGGGAAGCCTCCAGGGACTAGGTCTTTATACCTTAGCTTTCGTAGCGTATAGGCAGGATTGATTTCGATAATGTTGCAGCAGGTGCTATTTATGGGATGACTCTGGAATTAGCCGATCAGCCATGCACTTCATATTTTTATCGGAATTGCAGCTGTATTAATGATGCAGGTCAATGCCCATCAAGTTGTGGCCTATACTTTTGCCAATACCCAAAAGGGTCTAACCACGGGAAAAAGGTCGTCAGGGCGTTTACGCCGTTTCGGTTCGCAGCGGCAGCTTTCAACTGCCTGGCCTTCGAAGCCACTTTGAGTTAACCCACAATTTGCTCAATCGACTTAAGCAAGTCATGCGCAATAGAACCGCGGTCGAACAATTCGACCGCGGTTTGTCTTGCATTCAAAGACATTGCTTTCCGGGTCTCAGCCGCAAAAATCAATCGACGGGTATTCTCTTGAAAAGCTCTTCTATTGCCCTGTAAGCTGGCCATGCCGCAGTTGCGACCGTGCAGGATTTCCGCTTGCCAGCCCTCGTAGTTCGTGAGCACCGGCAGACCCGCCGCGAGATAATCGTAGAATTTGTTCGCGCTGTTGGCCTCCAAAACCGGGTAATCGGCGAACCAACAGATGCCCAAATCGAACTGCCCGAGTGCTTCAGCGAGTTCGGCTTTGGGCAGCTTACCTTCAAAGCTGATCGGTACGCCCCTTTCGCACAGCTCGGCCACCTGTTGTTTGATCGCTTCTGCTTGAGCGCCAAAGCCGTAGATCGTAAGCGCGGCGGCATTGCGCACCGCCTCGTCTTTATCGCAGAGCGCGGCCCAGCAACTGACCAATTCGCCCACCGCATTGGCACGGCCGAGTGCACCCGCATACACGAGCTGCACCTGTTCTCCGATGGCTGGCTGTGGGTGAAAGCGCTCAGGTTCAGTGCCGTTGAAGCTGACGTGTAGTTTGCTTGGCGGCACCCCGTGCGAAAGAATTTGCTCGCGCATGCCCGGCGATAGGGCGTAAATTTCGTGAGCAGCGCGGTACAGTTTTTTCGTTCGGCGGATGAGGGTGCTCTTGAGAATCGGATTTGTCAGTATGCCCATCCCGATGGGTACATCTGGCCAGACATCGACGGCCTCAAACACCCAGGGCACTTGCCAGCGTTTACTTAAGTCGTGCCCGAGCTGAGCAACCGTCAGCGGCGTGCTGGAGGCATAGATGATATCCGGTCGATCGAGCTGTTTGGCGTAGCGCTTGGCCGCGTAATAGAAGTTCGTAAATGCTTGAATGCGTTGCCGAAAGCTCATCTTTTGGGTGTACGCAACGGGCAAGACGTGCACCCGAACACCGGAGTCCGTGTCGTAAACAAACGGTGGCTTGGCAGCAAGCGCAGCGGGGTGGTCTTCCGGGAAATACGCCGTGCTGGTAATGACTTCAACGTGCGCGCCAGCGGTTTGCCAGTGCTCACTTATCACACGCGAACGGTCGTTGCCCCAACCTTCGGGGGGGCAATAGTATTGGTGCAAATAAAGGACGCGCAGAGCTAGGCTGGTTTAACTTAGTTATCGCTGATGTGCGCATGGGCCAACTCGCGAACGACATCGCGCTCTTTCGATTGCGCCTCGGCCGCCAGAGCCGCTTTCTGAGCTTCGCGAATGCGCAAGTTGTTGGCACCCTTGCGATACAGCATGAAGAACAGCCCGAACATCGCCGCCACATAACCGAAGTACATCAGCGTGTGCACATGCGACCAGACATCGGTCAGCAAGATGATGCTCAGCGCCATGAAGCCCGAAAGAATTGTGACGCTAAACGTCACAACGGCGACCATGCGGTCGCTCAGGCCCAGGTAAGACAGGTGGTGCGTGATGTGGTCGCGACCGCCAACAAATGGCGATTGCCCACGTGATAGACGCGCAATGGACACGAAGGTTGTGTCCATAATTGGCATTAGGAAGACGAGCACCGGAAGCACCAGTTGGCGCGAGAAAATCAGCTCGCCACTGGGTGACGTGCTGTTCCAAAACAGCTGCGCCCCAAAATAGGCGAGAAATACACCGATGAACATGCTGCCGGTGTCGCCCATATAAACCTTAGAGGGGTTCCAGTTCAGAATCAGGAAGCCGAGTAGTCCACCGATCATTGAAACCGCCACAAACGCCCCGATGCCTTCTAGAGTGCCCAGTGCCAGCATTGTCAGCACAGAGGTGATGAGAATGCCCAGAGCAGCGCCGCCGGTAATGGCGTCCATGTTGTCGAGCATGTTCACGCTGTTCATGATGCCGACCACCCAAAAGACCGTCAGCGCATAGTTCATCCAAACGTTGTCGAACAGCTGTATTTCGGCACCGAAGACGCAGAAGAGCACACCACAGACAATCTGACCCAAAAACTTCAGCATCGGTTTGGTGGTGTACGCGTCGTCGGCCAGGCCAACGAGAAAACCGAGCGTGCCGGCCAGCATGAGCGGCAGAATCACACCGTTGTTGTTGTCGACTTCAAAATTGCCAAGTGTGAAATAGGCAATGATGGATAGCAAAAACACCAGAAAAAAGGTGATGCCTCCAACCAACGGCTTGGAGTGCGAGGCCCAGCGCACTTGCCGGACTTCGTTCTTATTCAAAGAGTCCATGCGGTGTGAAAACCGAATCAGAACCCGTGTGAGGAGGTAGGAAAGCCCGGTGAAGGCTATGGCAGAAAGGAAAAAGCTCATCTCACTGAACTTGTACTAAGTAAACGGCTTCAAAGTTACACTTTCAGCCGGTTCTGTGGGCTAACGGGTGTTAAGTGATTGTTTCGAAACAGTCAAAGCTACTGAAAATGAAGTCATAACAACTGAACATTATTTTGAATTTACTACCATTGCTTACTGATAAATACTAAAAAATGGCCCTGAGCTGCATTCTAGCCGAATGGCGGATAGGGAATTCCTGTGATGCGCGCCCGTCGTAAATCACGCTCAGTTCCAGAAATTCTGTCAAATAGTACGTGAGATACAGGTTCCAGATGGCGTTGTTACCGGCCTGCATGCCATCGAGCAGGATAAAGTTGGCGTTGGTGTTGGGCACGCCGTCTTGGTTGATGCGGAAGATTTCGACTTTCCCGAAAATATTGTTCCGTCCCTTGAAGTTGAGTCGCCCATCGAGGATGAGCTTGTGGCTGTTGATGGTCGAGTTGCGCCGCTCGATTTCTTCGGAGTTGATCAGTGTGTCGATGGCGTTGACCTTCCATTGGTATTCGTACCCCAAACTGAAGCGCAACTTGCGGTTGACCTGGTAGTTGACTTTCGGTAGCAGGCGCCAGTATTCGATGTCGTAGTTGCGCTCGGGCAGCAGCTCGGCGGTGTTGCGGTTGAGGCCGTATTCCAGCGTGCTTTCGAAGCTCTGCTTGAGGTTGAGGTTGTAGCGCTGGTGCGTGGCATAGGAACGTCGCCAGCGAAACTCGTTGCCGGACTGCAGAAACTGGCGGTCGCGGTTTTCGATGAAAGTGAAGCCCGTCTCGAAGGTGCGGCTGTTGCGGTAAAACCAGATGTCTTGCTGAATGTGCAGACGCGAACTCAGCAGCGTCGTATCGGCTTGTTGGGCCTGTAGGTCTTGCTCGAAACTGATGGCATAGTCCTCCAGCTCGCCAGAGCGGAAGCGCTGTTGGCGCAGGCGCAGGGCCGTTTGGGCGCTGAAGTTGCGGACGAGTTCTACGAAAAAGCGGTCGCTTTTGGCGATGACCTCCTTCAGGTCGAGTTGCAGGTTGGTGCCCAACTTTACGCCCACCGCCGGGAAGAGCTCCGCTGTGGGCGAGAGCACCTGCACGAAGTTGGCAGTGATGGGGTTCACGCTCACCTGGAACTCGTCGAGGTCCTGCACGCCGTCGTCGTCGTAGTCGATCCACTCAAACTGCCCCTGCCCAGGGTTCACTTGCACGTACACGACCTGCCGACGCGCGGCCTGTTCGCTCAGCACTTCGTAGATGCTGTTGATCCGAAACGCGCGATTGGTCGTGCTGTAAGCGGCTTGCAGGTTGCTTAAGAAGGTCTGCTCGTCGCGCAGGCCCTGGTCGGTGAAGGCGCTGTCGAGTAGTTCGAAGTTCTGATAGTTGGCCGTGCTGGTGAGGCGGAAGTTGCGGTTGGGCTGCCAGTTGGCGGTCATGGCCGGGCCCCAGTTGCGCGAGCGTTCGCGGTAGGAGCTGTCAGTGAAGGCTTTGTCGTAGCGGTAGTTGAACTTGAGCATGAACTCAAAATCCTCGCCGCTTTTCGCTAGGTAAGGCGTGAAGTCGTAGAACTCGAAGCTACCGGTGCTGAGGCTGTCGCCCCGGGTCTCGTTGCGGTCTTCCATCCAGATTTCGGAGCCCACCCGCCACTTGGGGTTGAACGCGTGGTACAGATCGCCGTTGTGCCGACGCCAGCGCGAGCGCGTGTTGTTTTTGCGATTCGTGGTGTTCAGGTCCACGTACTTGTATTCGCCCATCAGCACCGTGCTGTCGCGTGAGCGAAACATGTATTGCTGCCGAATGGTCTCCAGACTGTCGCCCATCACCCGATACCCACCATCCGCCGAGACGGTGATGCGGTCGAAGAACGTCAGCGCCACACCGCCTTCACCCAGGCGCTCGGTCGCGCGGGCGCCCAGGTCGTTGAAGTTCCATTCCCGGCCGTACTCTTTTTCGTAGACGCGGTCGAAGTTTTCGTAGCGCTCACCCACGTACTGGAAGCTGGCACTCGAACTCAGCTTCACCTGCTCGCCGAGCGGCAAGTCTTTCAAAGCGAGAGTGCTGCGGTTGGCGATGTCCGTGTTGTCGCCGTCATCGAGGTCAGAGAGGCGGTTCTGGTCGCGACTGCTCAAGGCAAACTCGTTCTGAAATTTCAAATGCTTTGTGATGTCGTACTCCACGCCCGTATTCAGCACTTGCAGACTTCGGGGGAGGGGCAGCACCCGCAGCGGAGTGTAATCGCCTTGCGGTCGGCCACTTGCGTCGGGAGCTACCCAGCGAAAGACGTTGCCGTTGACCAGAGAGTTGGTTTGCACGTAGTTGCCGTTGCCGGCGCCCACATTCGTGAAGGTCAGGCGAAAGAGCTCGCCCGTAGAGTCGGAGGTGAAGACAAACACCGAGTCGTAGACCTGGCCGTTGACGAGCGTATCAGTCAGGCGGTAGAAGATCTCCCCGGCGTTGTATTCCGAGGTGTCGAAGCCTGGCACCACAGCCCGCAGTGGGTCGTCGCCGGCGTTTTGCAGGGCAGTGCGTTCGCGCTCGCTGAGGTCGAGGTCGATGGGCGCGTTGGGGTTGTCCGCTTCCCGGCCGTAGGTGACGCGCAGTTTCAACCGGTCGTCTTCCAGCAGTTTGCCACTGTAGTCGTTAAAAATCAGCGAACGCGCATAGTTGCGGTCGGCATACTCAAAGTCGATGACGATCCGCGTGTTGGCGGTGATGATTTGCCGCGAAGTGAAGGTCAGCTCGCCCAGGTTGTAGTCGATGATGTAGTCGCGGTCTTCGCCCCGCTGCATCAGTTTGCCGTTGACGTACACCCGCTCAGAGCCCGCGAGGATGATGATGAAGCGCTCGCCGTTTTGGCCGGTCAGGCGATAAGGGCCCTGCTTGCCGTTTTCACCCACGAATGTGTTTGATTGGAACCGCCCTTTCGAGACCGAAAAACTCGTCCCGATTTGATGGTTCTCGCCTACCGCCTGCAGCCTGCCGCCCAACACGTTGCGGTAGATATTGCTAAAGTGCGTGTTTTTCTGGATCACCTCGTAGTCGCCAAAGGTCGCGATGAAAGGCTCGCGTTTGAGCTGGATGAACACCTGGTCGAAGTCGTTGATCTGCTGGGTCGTACCACTGGGCTGGATGGGGATGTTCTGGTCGGTGATGGCCGCCACGATCTCCATGTCGTCCGAGAGCTGCCCGTTGAGCTGCAGACGGAAGTCGGAGTTCACAGCCAGGTCTTGCCCATTGCCCACCGTAATGGCCCGCGAGAGACTGCCGGAGCTTTGCAGTTCTGAAAATTTGAACGTGTCGAAAGTGCGGTTCGCCTCGGTGTTGCGCCGGCGCTCCTCCAGCCGGATGAGCTGCTCAACGCTCATGGTGTCTTCGGGATTGATGGGTTTGCCTTCCCGCAGGGCGATGCGTTCTTTTGCGGGGGTGTTGAAGCTGCGGTAGCCCAGCACGATGGGCACACCGGCCAGGGCCTTGTCTTTCAGCCACACCCGGCCGCCATAGTAGTCGATGCCCAGCTGGTTGTTCTGGACACTGTCGCCGCCTGCAATCAGGATATCCGTAAACGGCACAATATTCGTCTGTTTCAGCTGGAGCGTATCGCCCGGTTGCAGCGTCAGGGTATCCTGCTGTTGGGCCCACACCACCTGCGCCACCCCTGTCAGTAGGAGCGTCATGAGCAGCTTATGTAGCGTTGGCGTCATGCAGCGGGAAGCGAATGATGAAAGTCGTGCCGACATCCGGCGTGCTCTCAAAGCGAATATCGCCTTTCATTGCTTCTATTATACGCTTCGTGATGGCCAGGCCGAGGCCCATGCCCGAAGTTTTGGTCGAAAAGTTGGGCTCGAACACTTTCTGCTGGATTTTCAGCGGGATGCCTTTGCCGTTGTCCTTCAAACGGATAACCGCCCGGTTTTCGTCTTGCTCGAGCGTCAGGACCAGCGCGTCGGCTTCTGCTTGTATGGCGTTTCTGATCAGATTGACCAGCACACGCATCAGCTGATTCTTGTCGCCAGCGATATACAACTGCTCCTCTGGCGCCTCATAGCTGATCTGCACGCCCTCTTCCTGCAAATATAACGTGTAGGCCTCGCGCAGGATGTCGTTGAGATTCAGGCGGTCGGTGGCAGCGGCCGGCATGGTGGCGAACTGCGAGAAAGAGTTAGCGATGGCCGTCAGCGAGTCGATTTGCCCGAGCAGCGTCTTTGCGTAGCGCTCGCCGAACTGTCGGATTTTGTCATCATCACTGCGTTGCAAAATGCGCTCGAGCTGCTGGATGCTCAGCTTCATGGGTGTCAGCGGG
>CAZTEZ010000161.1:0-2811 GCA_964611815.1 uncultured Bacteroidia bacterium
GCGCGGCGGCGATCTGTGGGTCGCTCTCCATGCGCTCGACCAGCGGCATGAGCCAGCCAGGGGTCAGTTCGATGTCTGAGTTGAGCAGCACGACGTAGGGCGTATCGAGCTGGGCGATGGCCAGGTTATTGCCACCTGCAAAGCCGTGGTTCTCGTCGAAAGTAATGATGCGCACTTGCGGATAACTGGCGCGCAGGAAATCCAGTGAGTCATCGCTGCTAGCATTGTCGGCCACCACGACCTGCATCTTGTCGTAGTCGGTTTGGAGCAAACTGGGCAGGAAAGCCTCCAGATAGTGTCGGCCGTTCCAGTTCAGAATCAGCACACTAACGGGAGGCTGGCTGGCGACATCCAGGGGCATAGCGGTGGGGGCAGTACGAGAGCAGCGGTTGGTTTAGCGAGAAGGCAAAGTTTAGAGACCAAACTGGCTCATGTCCATGCCCGGAATGTTGGGCATCATGCCTTTGGTGAGCTCCTGCATCTTTTCGGCGCTCATGGCCTTCGCTTTTTCGATGGCACGATTCACCGCAGCCACCGTCAGGTCTTCCACCATCTCTTTGTCATCCATGATGTCCGGGTCGATCGTGATTTTCACGATGCGCTTGTCGCCGGTCGCAGTCACTTTCACAGCACCACCGCCCGTTTCGGCTTCGGTTTCCATCTTCGCGATTTCATCCTTCACCTGCTGCATTTTCTGCTGCATCTCCTGCATTTTGCCAAAAAGGTTGTTCATATCCATGGCGTGGGTGCTTAAAGTCAGTGGGTTATACGATTCTCTTTTAAGTTAGCAAACCAGCGGTCATAAGGTTCAAGACGCCGGGTCTTTCTCGGTTTTCTTGGTCGTCTTTTTGGCGGCTGGCTTCTTCGCGCTCGTCTTTTTCGTCGTCTTTTTGGCCGTAGACTTCTTGGCCGTCGTTTTCTTTTTGGTGGTTTTCTTGGCCGTGGTCTTTTTCTTGGCCGACTTCTTGCCCTTTTTGCCACCGTTGGCTTCGTAGTCCGCCAAGAGCTTCTGCACGTCTTCGAGCGTCAGGTCTTTGGGGTTTTCCTTCTGCTCTTTCGAGAGCTTCAGGTTCGTCTTGCCGTGTTTTACATACGGGCCCCAGCGACCGTTGAGTACCTTAAATTCCGTACCTTCAAATTCTTTGATGAGCTTCTTGCGATCCGCCTTGCGCTTCTCTTCGATCAGCTCGATAGCTTTGTCCAGCTCGATGGTGTACGGGTCTTCGCCGCTGTCTTTTTTGATGCTAACGAACTTGCCGTCGTGCTGAATGTAGGGCCCGAAGCGCCCGATGTTGGCCTTCACGACTTTGTCTTCGTACTCGCCGAGCTCGCGTGGGAGCTTAAACAGATCGAGTGCGTCTTCGAGCGTGATGGTCTCCAGGCGCTGGTTTTTGCGCAGGCTGGCGAACTTCTTGTCGTCGTCCTCCTGCTTGCCGAGCTGCACGAGCGGGCCATAGCGCCCGAGCCGCGCGATGATCGGCCGACCCGTCTTGGGGTCGTCGCCCAGGTAACGCTCACCAGAGACGCGCTCGGCGTTCTCTTCGGTTTCGTCGACGCGGGCTTTGAAGGGGTCGTAGAAGTCCTCAATGAGCTTGGGCCACTCGATTTTGCCGGCAGCCACTTCGTCGAAATCGCCCTCGACTTTCGCCGTGAAATCATAGTCCATGATCTCCGGAAAGTTCGCCTGCAAGAAGTCCGTAACGAGAATACCCAAATCGCTAGGCACGAGTTTGTTGCGCGCCGCACCAGTAGTTTCGGTTTCCGTTTTCTCGTTGACTTTACCGTCCAGGGCCTTCAGCACGCGATAATTGCGCTTTTCGCCCTGCAGTTCGGGCTTGTCGACATATCCGCGATTCATGACCGTCGAGATCGTCGGCGCGTAAGTTGACGGCCGGCCGATGCCCAGCTCTTCGAGCTTCTTCACCAGCGAAGCCTCCGTGTAGCGCGGCGGCGCCTGTGTGAATTTTTCTGTCGCCTGAATCAGCTGCGGCGTGAGCTTGTCGCCCTCGTTCATTTTGGGCAGCAAACCTTGAGTGGCGCTGCTTTCGCCCTCATCGTCCGTGCCTTCCAGATAGACTTTCAGGAAACCGTCGAAGGTGATGACCTCCCCCTTTGTGACAAATTCCGGGTATTCTTTTTCCTCTGCAGTCTTGATCGTGATGTTCACCGTCGTGCGTAACAGCTCGGCGTTGGCCATCTGCGAGGCAATGGCACGCTTCCAGATCAAATCGTAGAGCTTCTGCTGACGGTCGTCGCTGGCCACGCGGCGCTTGCGGAAGTCCGTGGGGCGAATGGCCTCGTGGGCTTCCTGTGCGCCCGAGTTTTTCGATTTGTAGCGTCGAAACTGGTGGTACTTTTCGCCGTACTCGCTCTTGATGACATCCGTCATCTTGCCGAGCGCCTCGTTCGAGAGGTTCACCGAATCGGTACGCATGTACGTGATGTGGCCGTTTTCGTAGAGGCGCTGGGCAACGCTCATCGTCATGCCAACTGGGAAGCTCAGCTTGCGCGAGGCTTCCTGCTGTAAGGTAGACGTGGTAAACGGCGGCGCCGGCGACTTTTTGCCCGGCTTTTCCTTCACTTCGCTGACTGCGAACTCCGCGCCGAGGCAGTCCTTGAGGAACTGCATGGCGGTTTCGTAGTCCGGCAGGCGGTCTTTCAGTTCCGACTGAATCACCTCGCCGTTGGGCAGCTCGAACTCCGCCGTGACACGGAAGTACGGCTCCGGTTCGTAGGCCATGATTTCGCGCTCGCGCTCGACGATCAGTCGCAGAGTTAAAAGGATCATTATCAACTACAGCAATTTCAGGT
>CAZTEZ010000161.1:2821-7149 GCA_964611815.1 uncultured Bacteroidia bacterium
GCACACGGCCGGCTGAGAGTCCGCCTTTCACTTTTTTCCAGAGCACCGGCGATAGGTTGAAGCCCACCAGACGGTCGAGAATGCGGCGGGCTTGCTGAGCGTTCACCAGGTGCATATCGAGCTGGCGGGGGCTCTGCACGGCTTTCTGAATCGCCGATTTCGTGATCTCGCTGAACACGATGCGCTTGGTGGCGTTGATGTCCAGATCGAGCACCTCGGCCAGGTGCCAACTGATGGCCTCCCCCTCGCGGTCTTCGTCCGTGGCCAACCACACGGCCTGCGCACTCTTGGCGAGCTTCTTCAGCTCTTTCACGACGTCGCGCTTGTCTTTCGAGACTTCATAGCGGGGCTTGAAGTTGTTCTCGATATCGACGGCGTCGTCTTTTTTGGGCAAATCGCGGATGTGCCCCATCGAAGCTTTCACCGTGAAATCCTTTCCCAGGTACTTCTCGATGGTTTTGGCTTTGGCGGGCGACTCTACGATTAACAGGTTTTTGGACATACGGGCGGGATTGATGGCCGGGCAGTTGCGGGTGTTTCAGCCTGCAAAAATGGAAAAATTTTCGGCAATGCAAATTCACTGCCCGCTTTCGGCACAAACTGGCGTAATTATTGAAAGGCCTTTCGCCGCGCTTAGTTCCCCATTCAGATGTTGTATACTTGTGTTATGCGTTCGATTTGCACTTCAACAGCACTCCTGTTCCTGATTCTTTTTTCGCCCCTACAGAAATGGTTGGGGGGCGAGGTACTCGCCCAGTTTGTGACGGTGTATCCGGTGGTGGAGCAGACGGTGGAGCATCAGAAGGGCACGCTGAGCCTCAATGTGTTCAAGGTGGACAACTTCGGCGGTACGTCGCAACACTGGCGCATGCTCGAACAGCAGCTGAAACCCCTGCGCGAGATTGACGCCGACCTCCTGCTCGTGTTTTACTACCGCAGCGAGGCCATGCTGCCCGATTACCAGCGTTACATCGACGAGTTCAGTGGCAAAGAGAAAATTTTGCGGCAGGACATCGAGCCGCTGATAGACCAGATCGACGACAAATGCGTGCTCTTTTATTACAGCATGGGCAAGAAAGGTGCGTTTCTGCAGAACCCCGTCACCAAAAAGGCTGAGCTCGAACAGCTACTTAAACTGCTTGATCGTCAGTAGATATGGCGAAAAAACAGCATTATGAAAACGCCCAGGAGATGCTTGTCGTGCGCTCAACGGGCTCGGAGTACCTCGTGCAGCCGCTGGGCACACCCGAGGCGGAGATCATTTCCGTGACACTGCGCGGTAAGTTTCGGCTGAAAGGCTTTAAACTCACCAACCCGATCGCCGTTGGCGACAGGGTGTTGGTGACGATGGACGACCGACGTATCGTCGAGCTGCTGCCCCGCGAAAATTACCTGCTGCGTGAGAGCACCCACCGCGCCCACCACAGCCAGATTTTGTGCGCCAACATCGACCAGGCGGTCATGGTGTTCAGCATCGAATACCCTTTTACGCCGCTGGGGTTTTTGGATAGCTTCCTGGTGATGTGCGAGGCCTACCACATTCCGGCGGTCATCATTTTCAACAAAATCGACCGCATCGAGAAAGACAAGCACCAGTTTAAGCTCGAAGATTTTTCGATCATCTACCACGAAATCGGCTACACCGTGAAGCACATGGTAGCCACCGACGATGATTACCGCGAGAAAGCAAAAAGCCTGCTGCTTGGCAAGCGCAGCTTTCTGTGCGGCAAGAGCGGTGCCGGGAAGTCCTCGCTCGTCAATCTCGTGGACCCCAGCCTGAACCTGCGCACCAACGTCATCTCCGATTACAGCGACAAAGGCCAGCACACGACGACTTTCGCAGAGCTCTTCTGGCTGCGCGATGAGGGGCAAATCAGCGGCTCGGTCATCGACGCGCCGGGGCTGAATGAGTTCACGATCACGGGCATCGAGTGGCACGAGCTGCAGGGCTATTACCCCGAAATGCGCGCCCGCATGAACGATTGCAAGTTCAACAACTGCATCCACTACCACGAGCCGGGCTGCGCCATCCGGGAGGCCGTTGAGACGGGTGAAATTGCGCTCTCGCGGTATAATACGTATGTGAGTATGCTGACGGAATTGCGGCCGAAGTTGAAGGAGCAGAACCAAGATTAGTTTTGAACCAGAATTGACAGAATTTTCAAAATTTGAAATTCTGTTTAATTCTGTGAATTCTGAAAATTCCGGTTCTCACCTGAATCAGTCATGCTTCTTATAAATCTTCACCGGGCTGCCCATTGCCGCCATGGCGTGATAAGGCGCTTTGCTGTTCAGGAACGACCATTTGGGCCCGAAAAGCTTGCCGTAGTCGAGCATCGAGAGGTCGTAGTCCAGCTCGCTGTAGACGCGCCAATGGGGATGCTCGACGCGATAGGCGAGCGGCTGCCCACGATGCGAAACCCCGAAACCGCGGTCGTGCTCTTTGAAGAAGTGCTCGAGTGAATCTGCGGCGGGCAATTCGTTTTGGATTTCACAGACGCTAAAGCGGATCTTCTGCCAGTGCCCACCGGCGAAAATGCGATAGTTGAAGCGGTCGCGGCCCCTGTGCTTGTCGCGCTCGAAACCCATCAGGCGGGTGCGGTAGCGCTCGTTATACAGCGCGTTGGCGACGATGCTGATGGCCGGCTTGGGCACCAATTCGCGGATGAAAACCACTCCGCGCTTCTTTTGATTGCCCTCTTTACGTTTGACGTAAAAGCGAAGGTTTACCTCCGGGAAGTTGACGTGAAACGGGATTTTGAAGCCCCGCAGGCGCGTCTCTTTGAACTCAAAGGCCACGAGACTGGCAAACGCCTGTCCGTCGATGGTGTCCAGCTCGACATTGGGCGGCAGGTAGGGCGTTAGTAGCTGCGGGTCCATCGCGTAGGTGACGAGCAGCAGGTTGCGCCATTCGGCACTCAGGAAGACGTCTTCGGCGAGGCGGTCGGCGGTCTTCTCAAGCGTTTTTTCGGGCGTTAGTGTTGAGGTATTCATGCGTTAATAACACTGCCGCGCGTTGGTTTGTTTACCACAGAATTGAGTTAATTGCAGGCACCATGAAGATTAGAATCAGTTTAGCTGCACTGCTAGTCGCGGTCGTTTTAGTACCTGCCCAGGTACTGGGTCAGTATCATTTGTCGGAGTTTGGTGCGCAGTTGGGGGCTGGGCTGGCGGTGCCGCTAGGTGCAGAGTATGCGCCCAGCGCCGATGGCAATGCAACTGCCGACCCTGGTTTTGGCCAGCATGTAGGTGGCTACTTTTCGCACTGGGTGTGTGGCAAGACGTATGGGTATCAGTTTAGTTTGGGCTACAGAGGGCAAAGCAGTGTTTCAGCGGGTTCACCAGGTGGGTTCACAAATGGTCAGAGCTTTGGAACCACGGCGTATTATGGATTCGTAACTGCAGGTGCCTACTTCAAATGGCGTCCTAAGAAATTTCACCGTGAAAAAGAATGGAACTTGCTATTGGGGCCAAAACTGAATGTCCTCGTCGTCGATAGCGAGGATCGATCTTCAATTGTATTTGGTCCTCTTGAACCCGACTATAACCGCATCCAACCCGCGCTGCACGGCTCGGTGTGGTTTCGCTTCCCGTGGAGCAACCGCCGGAGCTGGTTCATCGCGCCGGGGGTGGACTATCTGCCGCTGTCGATCGGCACCACCGGCTCAGGCGTGGGCTTTTCGACTGTCTACCCGCACGTGACCTTCGCGATGACGTTTTACAATAATCTTTAACTTGATTCTTTCTATTTAGTCATCCTGAACGAAGTTGCCTGTGCTGAACCTTTCGACTTCGCTCAAGACAGGCTCCGTCGAATGGAAAGGACCTCCGTTAACTGGACGCACTTTTCGCTGCTGTTAACGACATTTCAGAAAGTCAGTGTTATAACAAGGCTATTGGTTCAGTTAACAATCCGCCTGATCAAAACCGGCCCCAACGCACCTGATATCGCCGATGCCGACATGAAGGTTAACTCGGCAAGCCATCTTGCAGGAAAAACCCACTGCAACTTATGGCCACCGATCGTATCCGCATTGAAAACCTCCCCAAAGACACCCAGACCCTCACCGCGCTCCGCCAGGAAGCCGACGCCTTGCGCCAGAGCCTCGAAGGCCTGAGCGCCACCACCGCAGAGTTTGCCGCCACCTTCGACCAGTTAGAGGCCGTCAACCAGCAGATGGGCGAGCTAAACACCACGCTCGGCGAGAACCAGGCGACGCTACAAGAAGGCGCGGAAACCCGCGCCGACATCCGCGAAAACGAACTGGAGCAGCAGCGTGCCAACCTGGAGGCGCGTCGCGAAGCCCAGCAGCAGTTCGATGTCGCCG
>CAZTEZ010000162.1:0-7115 GCA_964611815.1 uncultured Bacteroidia bacterium
AGCGTTCTTCGATGGAGTAGGCCTTCCAGTCTTCGGGGGTGCGCTGGTTGATGTAATTGGTGGCTTGAAGCAACTCAATGGAATTGGCGCGATCGAGAAAAATGTCGTAACCCTCGACATCGGCCCTATCCCAGCGGATGGTCTTGCGGGTGTCGTCAAGTTGAGTTTTGAGGCTGTCGTACAGCACTTTGGAGGCGGTGTTGCCGGGGTTAAGCGTCCACTGCCGCACACTGTCGGTTTTTGCCTGTAGACGGTCGAAAGCCGGGTTGCGCTTGCGCAAGAGGCTGCGCACCAGGCCGATGTCGGCGAACACATAGTTGCGGTCGAACTGCGCGAGGCCGGTCTCGTAGGTCCCGCAGATGGTAACCTGCCGCAAGCGGCCGCGCCCCTGCTGGAAGAAGATCAGCCGCGCTTCATCGCCCACGGTGATGCTCAGGCGGTTGGCGAGCGTCTGCGAAATCAGCACTTCTTTCGAGAAGCGCCCTTTGACGCTATCGAGATTCGGCACACGGCCAGCCGTCAGTGCTTCCTTGTAAAAACCTTCGTCGAACTGCGAAATGCCTTTGATGCGCACGCCCTCGTGGAAGTCCGGGCTTTTCAGCAGCCCCTCGTAGTTGATGAAAGGTGTCATGCGCTTGAGGTGGGGCGTTTGCTGCAGCTGCTGGCGCAGCACGTCCGTCATGGCGATGGGCGCCTTCTCGGTGTTGGCTTCCGGGAAATAGGTCGTCAGCTCGATATCGGCCACAAAGCCCACCAGCTTCTCGCGAATCGCCGCGCCAAAACCGTCGACAACGGACACGGCGACTTCCATGACCGCCACACACAGTACGATGCTACCGATGGCCAAACGCACGGCGAGCTGCGAGCGCGCGCGCTGCTGCCCAAACGTGAGTTGCCGTGCGAATCGTCGTGCAAAGGCCATGGGGCGAACTTAGCCGATTATCGGCAATAATGCGCGTTGACAATCAAAGTAGTGGTAACATACTTAACATGTCTAACATTCGTCGTCTCGAGCGGAGCTTGCGGAGTCGAGAGACCCGAGAGGATAGCACGCCTAGCAGCACGCGCAACTGACTCGGATCTCTCGACAAGCTCGAGACGACAGTATCGGTAGACTGCACTACCGCACCTTCAGCTTAAACACCTTGGTGCGCACCTGGCCGTCGGTAGTTACGTACGTCACGGTGGCCGAAGCGCCCCCCCGTCGGCGGGGGGTGTCGAACAGGCGCCAATATTTGCCGCTCTCGGGCACCACTTCGGTCTCCTTTTTCACGCCGAAGAGGCCCATGAACTTCACCACGACCTCCACGTTGGAGTTGGGCTCCAGGTTCTCGACTTCCAGCTTGTAGGTCTGGTCTTTTTCCAGCTCGTACTCGTGCTGGATGTCGAGCTGCTCGCCGTCGATTTTAACAACCACCTCATTGGGGTCATAGCCCTCAGGCGCACCCTTGTTGGCCTGGCCTTTTTGTCGGTCGCTTTGAGCGAAAGCGGGCGCGATGATGAGTAGCAGCAGGGGTAGGAGTAGGCTTAAAGGGCGCATACGGCAGGGGTTAAAGATGACGTGTGAGTAAGATAACAAATGCCATGCCACGATGCAGAACCCACATGCTGGTTTGAGTTTCGTAACTTCCGTACCGAACGTCTTTCTGCTAACTGCCCAACCCATGCGTTTCCGTCGCCACCTACTGCTTCTTACAACCAGCCTACTGGTATTCAGTGTATTACGCGCTCAAGTCGAGTTGCAATACGACCCCGCGCTCGAACAGACGCCGGCGTTTCAGCTGGCCGTGGAAGACTTCAGGGCGCAACTGACGAAAGCCTATGGGCAGAAGATCACGTTCGTGAACAGCACCCTCGCCCGAACGGCGCAGGGCAAACTGCCCGAGCCACAGACCGTCATCAAGCTCACGCTGAACCCCGAACTGCCGACCTCCCGCCCAGACGTGAAGTACCCGATGATCGAGGTGCCGGATGGGCAGTTTCAGTGGCAATTTTACGATGGCCAGCTGGTTAAGAATTTCGCAGAAGCTGAAGTGCTGCAGCGCGACCGGGGCCTGATGACCGGTGGCGACGAAGTGGTGCAACTGGTGGTGGATGGCGACACGACCGAAATGCCCATGGCGAATTATGAGGAGTACGAAACGATCAAACAAATCTGGGAGGCCGCAGCCCCGCCCGCAAGCACTTCAAACTTGTGGCTGCTGGAAGCGAAAACCCTCCTCGGCCTGGCGAACGGGTTGTACGCGCTGTTGCAAGAGCAGCTGGGTGTTCAGTTTGTCCACCCACGCCAGACGATCTACCCCAACTACCCACTGCCTGGGGATACCTCCGTGAAAAATGCGCCCAAGACCTATGACCTCCCGAGATTGAAGGGACACTTTCACGGCACGCCCCGCTTCGACAAGCGCGGCTTCCACATCCACACCCAGCACCCGCTCGAAATCACCGAGCAGCTGATGAACCCCCAGCACCCTAACGCACTTGAAGATATCAAGCAATACATCGACTGGCTTGCGCGCAACGGCCAGAATGTGCTGCAATACTACATGCTGCGCGGGCTGGACGACATGGAGGCCTGGGGCGAACACAACGCCGCCTTCGTGAAGTACGCCCACGAGCGGGGGATTATCTGCGGACTGAAATCCAGCATCCACTCCATCCAGCAGTACGCCCACCAGTTGGTCGGCAAAACCAAGAACTTGGAGAAGCAGAAGCGCCAGGCCGATGAAAGTCTCGAAGAGCTGTTCGCGGCCGACTGGGACTTCCTCGCGATCGACCTCTCGAAAGCGGAGTTTCTGGGCGATGCCTCGAAAAACATGAAGGAGCTGGAGCGCCACATTGCCAACCGCATGCGCGAGCAATACGGCTCGAAGTTCTTCCACGTCACGCATGTGATTAACGAAGAAAACGTGGGCTACGGCGACAAGCCCGACGTGGACCCCGACCGCGGTAACCCGCACGTGCCCAGCCCCTACCGCCTGCCCGACCTCGCCGATTCGGTCGGCTGCCTAATTCACAGCGTGATGTTCTACACGCTATGGGACGACTACGCGCCCACCTACGGCAACCACAACCTGCACTTCATGCGCGATGCGGCCATCGAGCACGCGAAGGTGCACGAGACCTGGTACTTCCCCGAATCGGCGTACTGGATCACCTTCGACAACAGCATCCCCGCCAACTACCTCAATTACTTACACGGGCGCTACACCGACATCGCGTTCGTCGACAGCATCGGGCTGGTGGGTCACAGCACCTTCAGCTCGGGCTGGGAGTGGGGCTACTGGCTCACTGACTGGAGCATCGCGCGCTGGAGCTGGCACTACGACCACTCGCTCACGCAGTCCCAATTCAGGTTGCAACGCGACTGTGTAGGTCCGCTCTCGCGTATTCACGACCTGGTCGTCAGCCCCAAAAAGCTGGACAATGGCCCCAGCGAAGACTATAACCACCGCGCAGACACGCTCATCCTGCCACGCTTTCGAGAGCTGATGGCCCTCCAGCGCTACTACCTAGAAGACCTCAATCTCATGCGCTTCATCGCCGCGCAGACCATCCTGGACCAGGTGGGGCCGAAGTTCCGTACGCCCTACCACCCGCAGCCAGAATACCGCTACAAGACGCTGTACAAGAAGTTTGACTTGGAGCAGTTGGAAGACGTAGAAATCAACGGCGTAATGCAGCTCAAGGCCTTCGGGCGCGAGTCGCGGGCGATCATCAACGAGCTGCGCTGGCTGGTGTTGGCGGAGTCGTATCTGGAGGACGCCTACTTGCCCGAGGCGAACTATCATGTTGGCAAAGACAAAAACGGCCAGCTTGGGTACTCAAATACCAACGACGCATGCCTTGGCTACCCGGTTGTTGGGGACGCTGATACACCGGTTTTCTTCGGCGATGATGCGTTTTGCAGCATCAGTATCTCTCCAACCAAAACGCCTAATCGACT
Organism: uncultured Bacteroidia bacterium; assembly: GCA_964611815.1. Lineage (GTDB taxonomy): Bacteria > Bacteroidota > Bacteroidia > J057 > CAZTEZ01 > CAZTEZ01. Next base: position 3,947 of record CAZTEZ010000162.1, read on the forward strand.
GGACTACCCCGCCAATATGCACACCAAATATGCGCTGATTCTCGAGCTGCTGGATGCCTACGAAATGACCGCCCTGCGCGCACTCCACCGCGCCACGACGCTGCAATACCTCATCAACGAGCGCAAGCGCAAGCTGGGGATGTACTCGAAAGATGAGCGCGAGGAAGACAACCTGCTTGGCGAAGCTGAGGCCCTTCGCGCCGAGGCACGCGCTATCGTTGACCACCGCAAAACGGCGTTTCGCTACGACACGCACCTGCTGACCGGTAAGCGCTCGAGCGTGACCAGCTATCAGTTCGGCTACCTCTACCCTGCCGACCGCCTGCAGTTCTGGCGCCGCGAAGAGGCGCAGGTGCGCCGCAAGCGCTTCGGCCCGCTGTTTATGAATATCTGGCCGATCTTCCGGATTATTGGTATTCGTGGCGGGCGGTAAAACAAATTACTCCTCTTTATTCAGATACCTTCCTAAAACAACCTTGAACGATGAATTGACAACCCCATACCTATGAAACCGCTATTCTACTCCCTATTGCTTCTACTTTGCCTCCAGTCATTGCCTGCCTTGGCGAAATCTGTTATTAAAACGCCGCCACAGGTTATACACGGCAACAACCGGGATACCATCAAAGGCGGGCATTTTGAGTATGAGGCGTTTTGGGAGTACCTCAAAACGCAGAAGTCTGATACGGTTGTTGTTTATGGTACGCTGATCGAACCCCTACCGGCCGACCACTCTCATCGTAAAAAGCACGAAGCGCAACGAAAATGGGGAGAGGCTCCACCAATCGGACAGAAAAAACTAGATAACGCACTGTTCGAGTGTAATAAGGTCTTGTTCTTGGTCAATTTAATTCCGGTTTCTTCAGCTAGATTGAATAACGCTCATTATAAATACTTCAATCATAATATAGAGTTTATTCGATTCAATAAGTTTGTTAAGTTTGTTGTTGATGAGTCTGATGGTTCTTTGGCAGATGGTATTATCTTTTTCGGTTTTGAAAACTGTAGCTTTGAACACGGGCTGGTTGCCGACGGTACTTTTACGCAGCCAAAAGATAAACGTCGTGACTTTAGCATCTACAACTGCGTATTTGAAGCGCCTTTTCAGCTCTTCGGATTTACACGCTTATTAATCACAGAATCAACAGCATATATACGTCAACCGACTCCTCGCTATGCATATCCCGAAATGCGTCGGTATGACATCGAAAACCTGTATAACTGTTCATTGAAAGCCACAAGGCTTTCAGTACCAGATGAAGACAATATGGCCGATGCCGTCGATGTTAGTAATTTGCGGATTATTAATTCTACAGACACTTTATCTGACCAAAAATTAAAATTACATGTACATGGCCGGGAAGTTATAATCAACAGTTGTCGGTTTGACTGTGGCCTGAATATAGGCCTTTGGCTGCAGGATCTGGAACAGTTTGAAATGTCGGACGTCCTATCCAGAGGGCGACTCATTATAAAATCCAAATCACTACCAACTGGAACTGACTTTCTCGACACCTATTTTGAACAAGGCTTATATATTTTACCAAAAATAATCTTGCCGGAATATGACTTGCGCAGCCAGTGGAAATCTTATAATCACATTGGCTTGGTGCAAGATGAGGTGTTTGAGCCCAACTTTGGCGATCCGATTGATCTCGACTCGCTAGATGCTCAGGAAGATTACATCCGTTACAATTACTTGATGTCGATTCACAAGCGTTTTCACGGCTACTTCGATGAGCGTGGCGATATCCAGTCCAAGAACGCGTGTTATGTGGCAATGCGCAAACTCGAGTCGAAATACCTTGCTTCGAAATACCAGTACGACAACAGTCTGAATACCTGGTTTCGCTGGCGCATGAACCAGTTTCTCGATATGTTCAGCGCGTATGGCACAGAGCCCTCTCGCGCACTGGTGACGGCCTTCTTTGTGATTATTGGCTTCGCGTTAATCTACATGCTCTTTCCGTCAGAGACAGACAACCTCTACCGTCGCCAGTTGCAGATCAAAAATGAACGCATGCGGGAGAAAGCTCGTGGCAGTTGGTGGGTCACTTCTTGGGCGCTGTTCATCGGTTGGGGCATCACGATGCGTGTGGTGAACGCGGTGGCACTCAGCGCGAATGCGTTCGTTACGCTCGGCTATGGCGAGATTCAGGCTGAAGGCATTTCGCGCTATTTGGCCGTGCTGCAGGGGCTCATCGGCTGGTTTTTGCTAGCCATTTTCAGCGCCTCACTGATTGGGCAAATCATGCAGTGAGTGTTCGAGCTCTTTCACACCGCCACCCGCCCCTGCTCGGCCAACTGCCGAAAGTACTTGCGGTAGCCCGGTCGGCGCCCACGGAATTGCAGCCACAGTGCCAGCCCAACAAACGGGGTCATGAGCGCCAACGGCGCTTTGAACTTGAAATCGTCGACGATGTAGCTGTGCGTTTCGCCGTCAGGGATCACCCAGTGGGTGTGGTGCCAGTCTTTGAGGAAAAACGGCAGCTTTTCGCCGATGTCGATGAAGTAGGCGTAGTTTTCGGTGATCAGCCGCTCGGTGATCAGCCCGTGCCAATGCTGCTTACCCAGTGGCGTGAAGAGCGTCAGCTCGAAGCGGTCGCCGGGGGTGGGGCCGTCGTAGCGCTCGAGTTCAGCTTTGGGAAAGCCGGGCATCACGTACTCGAACAGCTCCTGGTTGAAGTGCTCGAAGACGGTTTTGTAGTGCCCCGGCACGCGCGTTTTGACCTCAATGTGCATGTGGTTAAAAGCGCGTTTTGCTGGCGAGGGTTCCTTTTCCGGGTATCTGGGTGCAATCTGAACTCATTCTTTCACGATCCGCTGCGCCGCACTCCCCACACGCAAGACATACACCCCAGCCGGCAGCGCCGAAAGATCTAGTTGCTCTAGCATTCTAGTGGCCTGGCGAGCGATCAAGCCTTAGCCCGTGAGCGTTTCCAAACGGATGGATTGCCCGCTTAAGCCAGCCGATTGTATACTGAGCATATCGCTCGTCGGGTTGGGGTAGGTTTTCAGGTCGGCCAGCATGAGTGCTTCTGCTCGGTCTGTAACGATGGTGTCGGCTTTGCCCACACTTACCGTATCATAAATGCCAGTCCCGAGATTCATAAACCCTGTAGTGTACCCCATCGTCTAAACAACCCACGGTCACCATTAAGCAAAAGCG
>CAZTEZ010000163.1:0-7075 GCA_964611815.1 uncultured Bacteroidia bacterium
GGCCTGGTCGGCGTGGCCCACCCACACGGCGGTCGTCCAGCGGGGGGTGAAGCCCACGAACCAGCCGTCGGTGTTGTCGTTTGTGGTACCGGTTTTGCCGCAGATGTCAATTTCCTGCCCCAGTTTGTACGTATAGCGCAGGCCGATGGCCGTACCTTGGTTTACCACCGCGCGCAACATGTCGATCATCAGGGCGGCGGTTTCTTCGCTGAGGGCCTTGCGGCTGTTGGGTACGAAGGTCTCAAGCACGTTGCCGTTGCGGTCTTCTATGCGTTTGATGAAATGCGGCTCCACCCATCGGCCTTTGTTGGCAAAGGTGGTGTAGGCCGAGGCCAGCTCAAGCACCTGCAAGTCTGTGGTGCCCAGCGCGAGCGAGTACACCTCTTCGAGCTGCGTGCGGATGCCCATCCGGTACGCGTACTCTGCCACTACGCGCGGGCCGACGGCCTTCATCAGGCGGGCGGTGGGGACGTTCACGGATTGCGCCAGCGCATCGCGCAGTTTGATACACTTGTCGTACTCGCCATCGGCGTTGCGGGGCGACCACACCTTACCATCGCCCGTGCGGATCGCCATGGGCATGTTCGAGATTTCGTAGCAGGGCGAGTAGCCATTGTCAAATGCCGCTGTGTACACAAATGGCTTGAACGTAGACCCGACTTGGCGCTTGCCCTGATACACTTGGTCGTACTGGAAGAAGCGGTGGTTGGCACCGCCAACCCAGGCCAGAATTTCACCGTTGCGGTTGTCGATGCTCACGACACCTGCACGCAAAAAGCGGGTGTAGTGTATAACAGAGTCGCGTGGCGACATCGTCGTATCTACGCCCTCCGGATTGCTCAAACTGAACACCCGCATTTTGCGCGGCGTGTTGAAGGCTTTGTAGATCTCAGCTTCCGTGTCGTTGTTGCGGATATGCGAGGCCCAGCGCGCCGACTGCCGCATGCCCCGCCAGATGATCATCGTGTCCTGGTTCCAGGGCTCGTAGCCTTTCACATGGTCATCAAACACTTGCTGATACTCGTTCAGATGCTCCTCCACGGCTTTTTCAGCACGCTCTTGGAGTCGGGTGTCGATGGTCGTAAACACCCGCAGACCGTCGGAGTAGATGTCGTAGTCGTTCTCTTCGCACCAGTCGGTGAGCTCCTTACGCAGGTGCTCGCGGAAGTAGGTCGCGAGGCCCTCGTTGTGGTCCTGCCCAGGGTTATCGCGCACGCCGATGTCCAGTTTCGCCAACGAATCGGCAGTGGACTTCGAGATGTAATCGTATTTCTCCATCTGGCTCAATACGACATTCCTGCGTTCTTTGGCGCGTGCGGGGTACTTGTAGGGGTTGTAATAAGACGGTCCTTTCAGGATGCCGATCAGCAGCGCACTTTCGTGCATCTCCAGGTCTTTCACCTTCTTTTCGTAGTAATACTCCGAGGCCGACTGAATACCATAGCGCACACCGCCAAACGGCACCGTATTCAGGTAGTGCATCAGGATTTCCTCTTTCGTGTACTTGCGCTCGAGGAAGAGCGTCGCGACCATCTCGCGCAGCTTGCGACCGACGCTACGGTCGCGGCCTACTTCCTGCGTGTAAAGGTTACGCGCAAGCTGCATCGTGAGTGTTGAGGCGCCCTCGCGGGTGCCCGTCAGGTTTTTGAACACGGCTCGGAACAGGCCCATGAGGTCGATGCCCGCGTGTTCGTAGAAGCGGATATCTTCGGTGGCAATCAGCGCGTTCTTGACATGATCCGGAATCTCGTCGAGCTTCACGGGCACGCGGTTTTCACCGGCGTAGTAATTGCCCAAAATCTCGCCATCAGCCGAGTAGACGACCGTCGAGAGGTCGGCTTCTGTGTTCTCCAGCTTCTCCATGTCGGGCAGGTTGAAGCTGATCCAGATCACGAACGCCAGCACTACGGCCACCCCAAACCCGATGAGGCCGAGCAGGATACGACGAAACTTTTTGAAGCGAGGGTTAAACAGGCGCATATCAGAGGGCACAATACGATATAATGCAAACTTACGAAAGCATGCTTAACTTATTGCCTGAGTATGTGCCTGTCTGAGCACAATTACAACGATAGAATCCAGCTGCCGATGCCGCCTTTTCATTCCAACTCCATTTACGCGACGCTTCTCTTATCGTTTGTTTTGTTCGCCACGTTTATACTAACAGGTTGCAACAACGAGCCGGAACCGATTTAGCCGTGCATAGCAGATACGACTTGTGACGAGTGGCCAACTGACGAACACCCACTGCGCCTGCTGCCCGTTGGCGACTCGCGTGTGGACGGTGGTCGGCCTGAGTTCGAAAGCTACCGCTATGCGCTGTGGCAGCTGTTCGTCCGCGATTCAGTGCCTGTCGATTTCATTGGTTCACGCACGGACGACGCCTGCTACTCGCCCGTTGCTGGCTACTGTTTCGACACCGACCACGAGGGCACCGGTGGCGACCAAACCACTGACGTGCTCGAGATGCTCGCTTCGACTAACTTCTCGCACGCACCCGATATCGTGACGCTGGGCATCGGTGGCAACGACCTGATCGGTGAGCGTTCGCCCGCTGAAACCGCCGCCAATGTTGGCCGCATCATCGATGAACTGCAAGCACTAAATGACTCGCTGCTGATCGTTCTGGAGCAGGTTCCACCGGGCCGCAGCGATTTCATGATGCCAGAGTTGACAGCTGCCTTCGCCGACTTCAATGCTCGCCTGCCTGCCATAGCAAACGCTAAAGCCACGGTTGCGAAGCCCGTTGTCGTCGTGGACATGGCCGCCGGTTGGTCAGACGATTACATGGCGGATATCGTGCACTATAACGTGCAGGGCGCGCAAGTCGTCGCCGAACGGTATTACGCGGCGATTGACAGCGCGCTCAAAGACTGAGCCTTGATAGGGCGTTTATTCGCTCGGACGAGGACTATACACCCGCTCGGCGTTCTTCATGATCTCCGTTTTGTCGAAGGTCATCGGTTTCAGCTGCTGTTGCTGGTACAGCTTCATCTGGTCGGTGAAGTGCGGGCTATCGGGACGGTTGGAGGTGCCGTAGGCGTTTACGGTGCCGAGGTAATCCAGTTTGCCGTCTTTCCAGCGGGCGAGCATGATGTAGCTCTCGCCGGCGTTCACGCGTTTGATGCCGCGCTCCTCTTTGATATTGCCGTAGGTGGCCGCGATAACATCCGGCGCGCCGTTCACTGGCAGGTTGACATCGCCACGGGTGTGGCGCTGGAACTCGCCGTAGGGAATATCAAACCCGCCATGATGCCACCACAAGAAGCGGTTGGCAAACTCCAGCGACTCCTCCCAGTCTGCTTGCTTAACGTGAAAGCCTGACTCAAAATCGCGTGAACCCACGCCGTTCTTTTTGAAAATGTACTTCAGTGTGAGGTTAACGGCTGCAAACACGCGGTTGTTCGTGTCGGCCTTCAGGTCGAAGTTGTCGCGCATGTGGTTCACCAACGGGTGCAGCTTTTTGGGCAGCAGGTCCACCGGCCGATTAATCAACGCGCGAATGGAGTCAATGAACGCACCCTTTTCCGGGTACTGGTCATCGTATTTGATGCACACAAAATCGTCCCAGCTCACGGTTTCCAGGGGCTCGACGAGTTCGTTGAAGCGTAGCGAGCGGTTGTTGGGCAGCTCTTGCGCGCCGAACCATTTGGGGTAATCCTCGGGGCTGTGATTTTCTTCGGGGCAGGTGGCGAGAAAGGGCGAGTGGTTGAAGTTGGCGAGGTAGCCACAGCCGGGGTTTTCGTACTGGATCATCTCATCGAAGCTGATGTACTCCTTCCACTTCACGCTCGAGGTGTCGCCAGGCAGCACCGTGATCCAGTCGTGTTTGTCATCGCGACGGGGGTAGCGCGCGTTATGCAGGTAGTAGAGATTGTCTGCTTTGTCGGCATACACAAAGTTCACCGACGAGAACTGCATCAGTCGCATCGCGTCTTTGAACTCCTCGAGGTTGTCGGCTTTGTTCATGCGGTAGGTTTGCTCGCCCATGCCCACGCGCTCGGTGCCCACCACCTGAAACGCGTAATAGTGCCCGTCTTTGCCTTTAATCGCCGGGCCCAGCTCGGTGTCGAACACCTTCCGGCGGATCGGCAGCGTGAAAATCCAGACCTTCACCGGCAGCTTCACTTTGCGCTTTTTCAGCTTGTGCCATTCGCCATCGTACTTGTAGAGCCGCTTCTTTTTCGGGTGCATCTCCAGGCGGTGGAAATCGTAGAGGTCGGTGTAGTTCAGCGTGGCAGCCCAGCCCAAATCAGGCGTAACGCCATGAAAGATATTGGGCGCACCCACGAACGTACCGCCCAGGATGCTCATGTCTTCTTCGGTCTCAATGTGCACCTCATACCACGAGAAGATGCCCTCCGTCGGTTGGTGCGAGTTGACATCCAAAAACGTGCCCTCGCCACCCGTCTTTTTGTTGTTGAAGACGATGGCGTTGGAGCCCAGCACGTAATAGCCCGGGATGTGCTCGTCGGCCCGTCCGTCCAGTGCATATTGCAGTGCAAACGGGAAGCTGTTGAGCAGCACACCGGTGAATACGTAGCCCTGCACCACTGTTTTGGGCTCTGCGGGCAGGTAGCGCTTCATCTTGCGCGGCACATCTTGCGGGTGGGTCTCAGCATAGGCGTTGATGCCGGCGCAGTAGCTCTCGAGCACCTTGCGGTATTCGGGCGAGTTGTCGCGTTCGTAGTGCTTCTCGACGCTGTCTGGGATGCTGAGAAACTGCATCATAAAATCGAGCGCTGCGCCGTCGGGCCCGTCGATGCGGCCGAGCTCGCCATTAGCGATGGCCATCATGCGCAAGAGCGTGGGCATGTCGTCTTCGCACTGCACCCAGGCCATGGCATAGGCGGCTTCGGCGTTGGTGGGCGCGTAAATGTGCGGCACGCCCCATTGGTCGCGCACAATTTTGGTGCGGCTGACATCTATATTTTGCGGGTCGACTTCAAGAGAAGTCGCCTGGGCATACCCGGCGCTCGACAATCCAAGAACAAAACCGAGGCTAAGCACGAGAGGTAGCAGACGTTTCATGATCAAGGGGAAAGTAGACGAACAGACCGCTATGAATTTACGCCACTTGCGCGCGAGAGGCAAATGCGTGTTGTTCGCTCTACAAGAAGAAAAATGGCCTTTTGACAGAATACTATTGATGGTTTGAACACAGAAGTAGTCTTATTAAGCTAAGGTTTATTGCAAGCTAATGGCCGTTTTTTATTAAATAACGACATGAAGCTTCTCCAACTGTTGCCGCTGCTACTCTTGCTTGTTTTCGTGAGCTGTAAAAAGGACGACCCGAGCGGCCCGTCTGCTGATACCTCACAGTACGTTCAGCCGCACGAAGATCCTGCGTCTCGCGGTCAGATTGTCTCTATCACGAAGATTGGCACTTACAGCAAAGATCTGCTGCAATTCGGAATCGATTCCGAGCTGGGCAATGAAGAGCTGGGCCTGCCGGAAGACGCCGAGATCGAGTTGCTTCACGATGTCGATTACTACAAGATCATTTACAACACGCTCGACTGGAATAACGAGCCACTGACCGCCAGCGGGGCTCTTGCAGTGCCCGTGGGTACCGATTCGGTTCGTCTGACCAGTTACATGCACGGGACCGTTACCAAAAACCAGGATGCCCCCTCACAACAAAACGGCGACCCTTTGGAGTTGAACGGTGAAGCGCCGCTGGGGATTATCATGGCATCACTGGGGTATGGCGTTTCGATGCCAGACTACCTGGGCATCGGTGAGTGGGACCCTCAGCGGGTGCCGATTCACCCCTATCAGCACCGCAAAACCGAGGCGATTTCGAGCATCGACATGCTACGTGCCAGCCGCCAGCAACTGCAAACGCTCGGCAAAACGGAGCGCCCTGGCGGTGCGGTGCTGCTCGGCTATTCGCAGGGCGGACACACTACTGCGGCGACGCTTTGGGACATACAGGAATTTTACCGGGATGAGATTGAGGTGCTGGCGGCCATCCCGATGTCGGGCCCCTATAGCATGAGCGGCGTGATGCGCGACCTGATGATCGAAGCCCAGCCCTACAGCCAGCCGATGTTCATCGCGTATTTGCTGCACGCGTACAATATGGTCTATGCGGTCTATGATTCACCCCTGGATTATTTCAAGCCAGAATACGCCGACACCAGTTATCAACTATTGCTGGAACGCGCGCCGGTATCCGTTATCAATACCGTGATGCCAGCCGCACCGATTGATGCCACGCGCGACGAATTGCGCGATGCTTTCGAGAATGACCCGGAGTTCTGGTTCCAGGCAGCCCTGCGCGCCAACGATGTATATGACTTCACGCCGGAGTGCCCTGTCAATCTGATGTACTGTACGCAAGATGAGCAGGTGCCGCACGAAAACTCGCTCTTCTTGCTCAACGAGTGGCAGGCGCGTGGAGCGAATGTCGTGGCGACAGATAACGGTCCGCTACAACACACAGACTGCATCATACCGGCGATCTACAACACCAAACTCTGGCTGGACAGCCTGCAGGTAACACCGGTGATTGAATAGACGTTGGAGCAACTGCGAGTTGAGCGCTGCAGATTACATGCCGATGCACAGGTGCACCTCAAGGCCGGCGTCTTCATCGACAGCCTTCACGAAGTGGGGCTGACCGGCAAGCAGGTCTTGCGCGAGGCTGACGAAATCGTCTGCAGTGGGGCGCTCCGTCGGCTGAAGTTGGTGTAACTCGAACACCACACACTGGTGGTGCTCCGTGCTGGCCTGGCGCAGGCTGCAAGCCTTGTCTGTTGGCAGGAAAAACGCCGTGCGAGAGAGCTGCAACACAGCCGGCGCTGCGTTGCGTGGAATCGCAGGCATGTCATCGAAAGCGCTGAGATCGAAGCGGTTCAGCACATCTGTACCGAGCAGCGGTTCGAAGCGTTCGAGCAGCGCGTTGAGTGGCAGGGGCGCGGTGTCGTCTTCGTCGCTGGCCAACAGGGCGAGCAAATCGGCATAGCCGAGCAGGTCTGCCGCCGTTTGGTTGGCGCGATGAAGGTCGTTCGCCAAGTCCTGAATATCAGCGAGCAAGGTGATGATCTCCGGCGTTTTGCGCAGGCCAAAC
>CAZTEZ010000164.1:0-7074 GCA_964611815.1 uncultured Bacteroidia bacterium
CCAGCTCGGCAGGCCCTGCGCCGCCTCGCGCACACGTTGTGCAAGCGCGCGGTCAACACGGTTGAGCGCCTCGATGCACTTGCCACTGAAGGCATCGCCACAGACTTTATCTCTCGGAAACGCACCGGCTTCCAACACGATGCAGGCTTGGTCACGCTTGGCCAGCTGCAGGGCAGCCACCGCCCCTCCCGGTCCGGCGCCGACAATGACGGGCAGCTCAGTACGTTCGATAACGTTCACGGCGTCAAAACTGCACAAAAAAAGGGTGACACGACTGCCACCCTCCTCAAACAAACAAACGAAAATTTTGTTCTGACTGTGTCCGTGAAGATAGCAATAAAATCACGTAATGCCAGCGATAGCAGCAGGTTTTTTGAGTAGTAACACTCAACTCAGACGCACGCGCGGGTCTAACCAGCTGTAAATCACATCAATCAACAGATTGATGAAGATGAAGAGCACGGCCGTCATCAGAGCGCTACCCATCACGACGGGGTAATCTGAGGACATCAGCGCCTCGATGGTCAGCTGCCCAATGCCGGGCCAATTGAAGATGAATTCGATGAAAAATGTGCCCGCCAACAGCGCAGCAAACCACCCCGAAAAGGCGGTTATCACCGGATTCAGCGCGTTTTTTAGGATATGCCGCAGCACGATGCGCCCTTGCCCCAGCCCCTTGGCGCGGGCGGTGCGTACGTAGTCTTCACTGCGCACTTGGCGAACACTGTCGCGGGTCAGTTGAAACAGCACGGCCATCGGCCGAATGCCCAGCGTCAGCGCCGGCAGCACCAGATAGCGCGGCTCAAAGCGCTCGCCGGACGCGAAGACTTCCGGCTGAAACACGTAGCCACCGGCCGGCAGGTTCGTCACGTCGTACCACGCGAAGGCCAAAAGCCATAGCAACAAGACTCCCACAAAAAACGAGGGCGCCGATACACCCAGCACCGATAGAATCGTCAGTCCTTTATCCAGATAAACATGCCGCGTGAGACCCGCCCAGGTGCCCATGCTCACCCCCAACAACCCGGCAATGCAGAGCGCCACGACCGTCAGCAGCAGCGTGGCAGGCAATCGACTGAAATACAGCTCAGCCACGGATTCGCCATTACGATACGAGCTGCCCAGGCTTGGCGCTTTCAAGCCGAAGCCGTCTTTGTTGAAACCAATAGGTGAAAGTTGATTTAGGTATTGTCCGTATTGCAAGAGCAGCGGCTGGTCCAGCCCGAGTTCGGCGCGAATGGCCTGTTGGGTCTCAACGTCCGTGCGCTGTGCCGAGAGCGCCTCGGCAGGGTCGCCCAGCAGTCGGAAGAGAATGAACAGCACCGTCGCCACGCCCCAGAGGGTCAGTAGTATGCGTAGCGATTTGTGAACGAACGCGCGCATGGCTTACTCGCTCAGCACGGCTTCAAAATCAGCCTTATCGGGTGTGTTGGCAGACGACCACTTGGCCATGATCTTGCCGTCTTTCAAGAGGATATAGCCGAGGTTGCTGCGGATGATCGTCTTGATAAAGTCCTGATCCTGAGGCGTGATGCAAAGATCAAGACCATTACCAGCAGCCAGCTTGTCGGCGACATCTGAGTTGGTGGTGGTCATGCCATAACTGACGATGCCCAATTTTTTCGCGTCCTGAACGGTTAGCAGCACCTGGTTGAAGTCGTCCTTGCCTAAATAGGTCATGTCCTTCATGACGATAAACATCGTGCGGCCCACGAACGGACGCGCCTTCTCGCACTTGTCTTCAATCGGGATGTAGCCTTCCAGTGGGGTTTCGCCGGTGTTCAGGTCCATCTCGATGATTTCATCGAACTGTGCGCCGACTTTCGATGGGCGGAAGTCCAGCACCGGCAGGTAGAAGTACGTGTAGAGCGTGAAAATCGTGATGATGGCCGTGATCGTCAGCCCCAATATGTGCGACATGGAGCGTGGGCGTTTGAACACGGGCTCAATGTAACCGGCGTTGATGTAGAGGAAGCCGATCATCGCCAGCAGCACGACATCCTTTGAGAAGCTCGTCCAGGCCGGGATGGTGAACGCCGAGCCGAAACAGCCGCAGTCGGGCACGCTTTTCGTGATGGCGGCCCAGGCCGTCAGGAAGGTGAAGAAGATGATCATCAGCAGGAGCGACCAGGTCGTAAACTTGCGCCAGATGCCCAGCAGCAGGAAGAAACCCAGTGCGGTTTCGAGTATCGAGAACACCGCCGACATGAGCACGCTGACATTCGTGAGGGCCGAGAACCCGATGCCTGTCGCGGCTTCAAAGGCGAACCAGTATTTGTCGAGCTTGATGGCAAAGCCGACGATGTCGTTGACTTTCACGAAGCCTGAAAACACGAACAGGCCGCCAACGAGAATGCGAAACGTCCAGACCAGAATTTTGGTAAACATAGCGCGTGAGTGTGCTTGAGGTGCCGAATGCACGCATGAAACGCGTGATCGACTGTTGTATGACAAAGCTAGCTAAAATTTGCGGGTGAATAACACCCCACTGTTGCCCATAACGCACATGGCAAGTAGTTTGGTGTGTCAAGGCACCGGCCAAATCTTTCTGCAAAATTTACAGGAGCAGGGCTTGACACGTATACCGAAAAAGCGTGTATATTTGCCCTCCCTCGGGGGATTAGCTCAGCTGGTAGAGCGCTTGCATGGCATGCAAGAGGTCAGCGGTTCGACTCCGCTATCCTCCACGACTCGATTGAAACCGACCGCTATCTGATTTCAGGTAGCGCTCGTTTGCTTTGAAGAGCCTGCGGTAAACACGGGTTATTTTTGCGGTATTCCCTTAGTCATGTTGCAACATTCGTTAAATTGTAGGCGAAGCCTGCCTCAAACACACTAACGCATGCAACCTGAATACCAAGCCTACGTCGACAACTTCCTGAAGTGCAAACACGTCGCCATTTTAGGGTACTCCCATGACGACAATCAACCCGCGAACTACATTCACAAACGCATGAGCGAGAAGGGCTACACGACCTACCTCGTGAATCCGAACCCCATGGGCTTTCCGGAAGGTGTAAAAGTGCACGCGCATGTTAAAGAACTGCCTGACGAGGTCTGTGCGGCTGTGCTGTGCACCCCACCCGCCCAAACAATAAGGGCGCTGGAGGCTCTCACTGAAAAGGGCATCCAGAAAGTCTGGATTCACAAAGGCATGGGCACCGGCAGTTTTGTGGACGAGGCGGAGGGCTTCGCTAAAAAGCATGATATGCTGCTCATCCCCGACGGCTGCCCGATGATGTTCGTGGAGCCGGACTTTTTTCATAGCTGCCTCAAAACCTGCCTGGACTGGTTCGGCCGCCTGCGTGTCGAGCATGTCTAACCTTTGATTCAAGTCTTAGACTAACAAAACATGCACCCACTCGTGTTGTATGCCCTGCTGTGGCTGCCGATGATCCTGATTGCCATCGGCAAAGCTGGCATTCGCGAAAGCCTAATGCTCAAACCGCTGGGCGAACACCGCGCGCATCAGCTCTCCACGCTGACGCTCATCTTGTTCTTCACGCTTTATACCTTCGCGACCACCCACTTCTGGCCCATTGAGACGCGCGAACTAGCCTGGCAGATCGGCGGGATATGGTTTGTGCTCACGAACGCGTTCGAAATTGGGATGGTCATCGGCCTGCAACGGAAACCCTGGCCGGAATTCTGGGAAAACCATAAGCTCTGGAAGGGAAATCTACGGCTTTTGGTGCCACTTTCAATGCTAGTCTTACCGCCTGTTTTTCAGGGGTTTAGGCGGCGGATGATAGCTGATCAGAATAAACTTTAGGACAAGGCATTGGAAACCCGAAAGTGCTTCATAGTTTCGTGTCGTTACCGATAAACAAGCTCCCTGTGAAACCCGCTTTATTCTGTTTATCGCTGGCCGTGCTGCTCTCCCTCGGCAGCTGTGGCAAAGACCAAGGCCAGCACCCCACCCGCACCGATATTGTGGAGGCCGTATACGCCAGTGGCACGCTCCAGCCGCGTGAGGTTTACACCGCACAAACGCCCATTTCTGGGGTCGTCAAAGCCGTTTTGGTCGAAGACGGTGATGCGGTGAACGTCGGCACGCCCATCATGCGCATCGAAACCGACGAGTTGGAAGCCCAGCTGCAAGAAGCTCACGAGCGCCTGGCGCAAACACGCGCTCGGCTGAACCCCAACAGTGCGATCCTCAGTGAGTTGCGCGAGCAGGTGGCCTCTGCCCGGGCGCAATACGAACAGGATTCGGCGGAACTGGCACGCTATAAGCGCTTGTTTGAGCAGAAAGCTGTCGCCAAACAGCAGTTCGAGATGGTGGAATTACGCGCCACCACCAGCAAAAACACAATGGAGCGCGCCAAAGCAGCACTTCAGGCTCGCAAAGACCAGCTACAGACCGAGCTGACCAGCGCGCGAGGTGCGGTCAATCTGCTTGAGGCGCGGCAGACGAACTATCTACTTGAGAGCAAGCTCAAAGGGCGGGTGTACGAGATTTTTCCGGAAGTTGGTGAGCTGGTTGGGCCACAGCAGCCACTTGCACGTATCGGCAAGGCGGACGCGTATTACCTGGAGCTGCAAATCGACGAGGCAGACATCAACAAAGTTGCTGAAAATCAAGAGGTGCTCATTCGACTCGAGAACTACGGTGAGCAGCAGTTTGACGCAAAAATCACGCGCATTTACCCGCTGCTCGACCAGCAAACCCAGACGTTCCGGGTGGATGCTGTGCTAAAGAATCCACCCAAAAAACTGTACCCGGGGCTGTCAGTAGAGGCGAATATCATCACGGCCAAACGTGACCAGGCGCTCGTTATTCCAAGAGCATTCGTACATCCTGGCGATAGCGTTTGGGTGGAGTCAGCCGATGGCTCAGTACAAAAGCGCAAAGTGCAAACCGGCGTGAGCAATCTCGAGCAAATCGAAATCATTGAGGGGCTCAGTGCGCAAGACATTATTTACGAAACCCAACCCTAAAGGCGTACTGAATTGTAAAGATTGCTCATTGACGACCCGATGAAACTGACACGCAACATCCTCAATCTCATCGCGTTTACGCACCTGTTCAGTCGCTATAAACAGACACTGGTGGGAGCGTTGGGCGTGACGTTTGGGATCGCGATGTTTATTTTTTCGATGAATTTCGTCAAGGGTTTGAATGACGCACTGAGTGCGTTAATGCTGGAAAACTCGCCGCATGTTCGCATCTACAACGAGTCCACCGCCGAACGCCCGATGCTTGTAGAAAAAGCCTACCCCAACGCGATGACCGTCGTGCACCACCCCCGCCCACTCGATAAACCAGCCCGGGTGGATGACGGCCTTCGAATCGCCAATCTGCTTGAGAACCACCCGGCTGTCAAAGGCGTATCGCCGTTGGTATCAACGCAAGCCTTTTTTACCCTTGGCCCCATTCAGATCACCGGCCTTATTAAAGGCGTAGATATTCGTCGCGAAGACCAGCTCTTTGGCATCGAAGAAGACCTCAATGCCGGCAGCATCAGCAAACTCGAAGCCCAAAACAACGGCCTGATTATCGGCTACCGGCTGGCCAATAAGATGAGCATCGGTATGGGCGATAACATCACTGTCGTCTCGCCCAAAGGAACGACCAAACGGCTGAAGATCGTCGGTCTGTTGCAAACCGGGCTCGTTCAAATCGATGAGACCCAGGCCTATGCATCAATTAACACTGTGCAGACGCTTCTGGGCGAAAACAGCCGCTACATCACGGACGTCAACTTTAAGTTGCACGACGAGAACGCCGCCCCCCGACTCGCAGCCTCTTGGCAACGGCAGTTTGGCTTTCCGGCAGAAAGCTGGCAGGAGGCCAATTCGGCGGCCATCGCTGGCGACGAAATCCGCACGTATATGTTTGCGGGTATCGTAATGGCGATCCTGCTGGTGGCGGGTTTCGGTATCTACAATATCATGTCGATGATCATCCGCGAGAAGATGAAGGAAATTGCGATCCTGAAAGCCATCGGCTTCTCGGGCGCCGACGTACAAGGCATTTTTCTGCGGGAGGCAATAATCATTGGCCTTGGCGGTGGCATGGTGGGTGTTGGTGCAGGCTATCTGATTTGCAAGCTGGTCGGCAGCCTACCCTTTGAAGGCGGCGATGTGCTCGAAATGGACACCCTGCCAATGGCTTACGAATGGGACTATTACCTGTACGCGCTGCTGTTCGGGGTACTTACGACCATGATTGCCAGCTACTTCCCCTCTCGCAAAGCAGCAAAAGTTGACCCCATTAACATCATCCGCGGCTGATGGCGACGCACGACATACCAACCGAGAATATCCTCACCGCGCGGGGCGTGAACAAGTATTTCTACACGCCGAAGGAGTTCCACGTCATCAAAAACATTGACCTGGACATCAAACGCGGGGAGTTTGCGGCGATTATGGGCAAGTCTGGCAGCGGTAAATCGACGCTGATGTACATCTTGTCGACGCTGGACACCGAGTACACGGGCACGATGTATCTGCGCGATCGCCAGCTTACGGGTTTGTCCGAGCCCGAACTCGCAAAGGTGCGAAACGCGGATTTTGGTTTCGTGTTCCAGTTTCACTTTCTGCTCGAAGACTTTACGACGCTGCAAAACGTGATGCTGCCCGGCTTGAAGCTCAAAAAGAAGCCCGCGGAGCAAGTCGAAGCTCGTGCACTGGAGCTGCTGGATATGCTAGGCATCAAAGATCAGGCCGTGAAAAAGACCCGTAATCTCTCAGGCGGGCAGCAGCAGCGTGTGGCCATTGCCAGGGCGCTGATCAATGACCCGGCCGTGATTATGGGCGACGAACCGACGGGCAATCTGGACTCCAAAAACTCGGATGTCGTGCTCGGCATCTTTCGCGATCTGGCGCACACGCACAACCAGACGATCCTCGCCGTGACGCATGACGACGATTTCGCCGCCCGCTGCGACCGCACGATCTGGCTAAAAGACGGCGAAGTGGTGTCGGCTGAGGCGGTGTAACGCCGCTTTTTTGCGAACTTAATACCTGTTAATACACTTACTGTTATGGTAAGATGAATTCGCCCCAGAGCTTGTCCCTCAGTCTATGGCCAACAACGACAGCAACCGCCCGAAAGACGCAGAAGATCCA
>CAZTEZ010000165.1:0-758 GCA_964611815.1 uncultured Bacteroidia bacterium
TGCACCCCGATAAAGCCCTCGCTGGCGGGGTAGACCTCCACGACATCCACATCGCCGAGGTACTTGCGGAACATGTCTTCGTAGGGACGGTAATCAACGCCGCCCTGCACAAAGAGCTGCAGGTTGGGCCAGATTTGCTGCACGGTCTTGCCCGTCACCTCCTGCAGGCGCTCGACGTACATCTGCACCCAGGGCGGGATGCCGGAAATCACCCGCAGGTCGACGTCCTTCGTCTCCTCGACGATCTTGTCGATTTTCTTCTCCCAGTCTTCGATGCAGTTGGTTTCCCAGCTTGGCACGCGGTTGCGCTGCAGGTAGTTGGGCACGTAATGCATTGAAATGCCGGACAGCCGGCCGACGTTTAGTCCGGCATCGTTTTTTTCGAGGGTAGGCGCACCGGTCAGGAAGATCATTTTGCCGTTAATGAAGCTGGCGTTGCCGGTTTCTTTGATGTAAAACAGCAGCGCATCGCGCGCGCCTTTCACCTGATTCTTCATCGAGTCATCCGTCAACGGGATGTACTTCGCGCCAGACGTCGTGCCGCTGGTTTTCGCGAAATACGCCGGCTGACCAGGCCAAAGGATGTCCTTCTCGCCTTTGTAAGCGCGGTCGACGTAGTTCTTAATACCCTCGTAATCGTTAACGGGCACGCGCTGCTGGAATTCTTTCAGCGTTCGGATGTTGGCGAAATCGTGGTCGCGGCCAAAGGCCGTGTCTTTGGCTTTGTCGATGAGCTTGCGCAGGGTCTGCTCTTGCGC
>CAZTEZ010000165.1:768-7013 GCA_964611815.1 uncultured Bacteroidia bacterium
TTTGCCAGAAAGCTTTTGATGCCCACGCTGAATTTACTTTGATTTGTGTCTGTTATCACAACAAAAATCAGGCCTTTGCGCCAGATTCAAGCCGCTAATTCTAATTAAGGAAAACCCATGGACTTATCGCCCTCTGCCAAAGACTTACAGCTCGAATTCAGCGTCGAAGAACAGGCCACGGTCTCCCGTGTGCTCAAAACCCGCCGCACCATTAACACGTTCACCGACGAGCTGCCCGATGAGGCGCTGCTGCTCGATGCGTTCGAACACGCCCGCTGGGCGCCCAACCACAAACTCACCGAGCCCTGGCAGTTTATCTTGATTGGCGAGCAAACCAAACCGGCGCTCATCGCGCACATGCACGCTGTGATGACGGAAGAAAAAGGCGCTGAAAAAGCTGACAAGAAAATCGAAAAGCTGCGTAACGTGCCCGGCTACTTCGCCGTGACAAGCAAGCTATCGCCCGACGATGCCTTCCGCGAGCGCGAGGATTACGCCGCGACCTGCTGCGCCATCCAGATCGCCATGCTGCGGCTGTGGAGCCTGGGCATCGCCAGCAAGTGGAGCACCGCGAAGTTCACCCGCCACGAGAACCTCTATAAAATGCTGGACGTGAACCCAGCTGAGCGCGAAATCGTGGGCTTGTTTATGTATGGCTACCCCGACCGCTACCCGCGCACCAAGCGCCAGGAGGCGGAAGCGGTGGTGAGGCGGGTTTAGAACCAAGATTTTCAAGATTGGCGAGCAGGATTTTCAAGATTAAAACAAGGCGTTACATCCTGAGCGGAGTCTTCGGAGCGAAGGACCTCCGCGCGAGGTCACACGTGCAATAGTTGGTGAAGGTCCTTTGCAGAAGCGGGCCAGGATGACTACTTTCTATCTTACTGATCGTCAAAATCCAGTCCCAATCCTGAAAATCCAGGTTCTCACTTAATCCACTCGCTCAAACGCGCCGAGGTCAGGCGCTTGCGCCTCGCGCATGTTGCCGTAGAGGTCCATGCCGAGGCTGTTCTGGAAGAAGAGCTGGTCGAGCGGGAGGCCGGCATCAATGGCTGGACTACTTGCGCCCAGGTCGAACAGCAAAAGCGGGAAGCGACCGGTGTTTAGGCTGTCAAATTCCGGGTAGTTGTTGAACTCCCCCAACTGAATGCCTTCGTAGCCATTCAGCAGCTCGGCGAGTTCCTCTTCGGCGCGGGTCATGTTGTGCGGGAAGTTCAGCACCGCGTTGTTCGATTCGGTGATGAGGTCAATGCCCACCTCGTTGCGTTCCGAGCCGTAAATGATGCTGTTCGCCACGCGCAGCAGCCCATCGTAGGTCTCGACCACCTGGTTGCCATCGTCGTCGTTGAAGCGCAGCGTGTTCGTGTACAGGAGCACCGGATTGCTGCGCGACTGATCCCAACCGTATTCCGCCGCTGTGATGTGCTCGTAGACGTTGTAGCCACCGCCCAGCGCTGCCACGCTCGATTGCCCGCAATTATACACGCAGAGGTTGTAGCCCGCGATCATCGGGTCGCCCGCTGGCAATTGGCCGGTTGGGACGCTCAGGTTGGGGTCGAAGCCCAGCGAGAGCACGCCGTAGTTGGCGTGGTGGCGAATGATGGAGTTTGAGAGCTGCAGCTTCGGAATACCGTTGTTGCTGAAGTCCGTGCTATCGACCCGCACGCCGATGCTGCCGTTTTGGATGATCGTCCAGTCGAGGACATTACGACCGGGGCTGTTGCGGGTGATGTGGATGCCCTGCCACTGCCCGGGGCTGGCCTGCCATTCGCCCCCGAAACGGTTGTTGGTGAACAGAATCGGCCGCGCCTGGGTGCCCTGTGCGCGCAGTTCGCCGATGACGAGAAGTTGCGAGATGAAGTTGAAGTTGGAGTCGCGTCGTGGCGTGAAGTGCAGCTCGGCGCCTGGCTCAATGTTGAGCACCGCGCCTTGATCCACGACCACAGGGCCGTCGACGACATAGAGGGTGTCGCCAGAAAGGGTGGTGTTGGTGGAAATGAGGCTGTCTTTCAGTAAAATCGCATTCAACACCGGCGCATACAGCAGTATGCGTTGCACCTCATCGCCAATCTCGACTTCCAGATACGCCTCCTTGATCTCGTGTTGGTTGTTCACCTCGGCCTCCATCGTGAAAAACGCGAACACGCTGTCGCCCTCAAACAGCTCGACATCATCGTGTACGCGGCCGGGCACGCCGTTGAGTACCAGCGAAAAAATGCTGTCGGGGTCATTCGCGATGCGCACCTGATCGATGCGCAGGTTCTCGCCGATATTGTTCGTGATCGTCAGCCGCTGGGTGGGGGAGGGGGTGTTGCGAAAGAGGGTGTCGAACTTGACGGTGTCTCGGTCGAACAGCACGCTGCCAGCATCCGCAAAATCGCGTTCGGGCCGACAGCTAATGGTCAGCAGCAGCCCGGCGATGCCGAGGCAGAGCACGTATACAAGGGTTTTGTTCACACGCAGCTAACGCCGATTGGTGGCGCTGTGGTATGCAAAAGTAAGCGCAATGGTGGCAGAAGGAAAGCGCCTGCCATGAAAAAGATGCCTTGCGACCGACTTAGTTGTTGCGACCGAATACGCGCTCGAGGATGTCCGTCACGCGTGCGACGGCATTGTTGCGGATTTCGCCCTCGCGCTTGCCGACTTCGATAAACAGGCCGTCGAGTGCTTCGGTGACGACGTATTCAGAGATATCGTCGTTCACTGGACTTAGGCCGACAATCGCATCCGGGTAAATGGTGCTTGCAAACGGGGTGTTGTTGATGATGTTCACGGCCTGATTGTAGTTGCTGGCCATTGTCTGCCACACTTGTTGCACCTGAATGTTTTCCATCGCATTGCGCACTGTGGGCGTATAAAGATCGCGCAGCTCAGTGAACGTATTAACCCGTAGGTAGTGTGTAGCTGCGGTGTCAGCACCATTCAGGATACCCAACCCGTCAGATATTGTAATGTCGGTAATGGCGTTGAAAAAGATGGGCGCGGCATCTGTTGCGGCATCCTCGGCCGCACGGTTGAAGCGCTCGATGATGTCATCAGTGCTAAGCAACTGACCGCCCGTTAAGTCGCTGATATAGTTGCCGTAATCTTCATAGAACATTTTCGCCTGCTGCGCTTCTTGGGGCCACGGTATGAACACCAACGGGTCGGGGTTTTTGTAGTACCCGTCGGTTTTCATCAGGCGACTCGTGGCAGTATCTGTACCCACTCTCAGGGCTTCTTTTAAGCCCTCTACGACTTCATCTTGCGTAAGGCCGTCATCTACGCCTTCGATTAGCTCGCAACTGGAAAGGCCGATCCCGAGGCTCATGAGCAAGCCGACAAAAAGCAGTGAAAAACGTTTCGTGTGCATAATGCAACTGGGTTTGAGCTCCAAAATACGCAAAAAGCAATTCCGACTCGAGTTGTGTGACTTCAATCAGTCAATTAAAGGTGTAAAGTTTCGGTAACTTAATTTTGGAAGTATGTCGTATTTAGAGTTGGACCTGGTTCAGCCCTCTGAGTTTGTACGTCAATTGTACGACTTTAGCCCCGAATGTAGGTATTTACTCCAAAGTCTTTACAATTCTCTAATAATGAGTAACGGCAACTCATAAATTATTCAACTACTTTTGTAACTTCTTACGGTCAGCAGCGTAAGTACTTTCAACTGCATTTCGGCTTTTTTACTTCAATGACGATTCCATACATGGGAAACTTTTTCACGCAGCTCCGCTCTTTGCTCTTACTCGTTTTGCTAGCAGTGGGGCTCAGCGCCTCAGCGACAGCGCAGAACACCTATTATACCTACAATGCGGCCTCCACTAACGCCTGGGACGACCCCCTGCGCTGGACGACCGACCCGGGTGGCGCGGGCTTTCCTGGTGACAACGTGCCCGATGATGGCCCTGGTGACCATGCAGCTCCTTTGTCTGGCGTAGCTTCTGATCGCATCGTTATTCGGCAGGGTGCGACGGTTAACATGACTTTCGACGACCTGATTATTGCTGAAATCGAGATATAAGAAAATGCTACCCTGAATCTGATCTCGAGCTCAGGGCACAACTTGGGTACAATTACTGGCACGGGGCGTATCCGTTTAGAACCGCTGACTCCTGGAGGCGATTATGAGTTTCCTGCCGGCACTTGGGATGCCTTCTTGGCTGAAGACGGCGGTGAGATCGACCTTGCAGGTGTCGCTGGTTCCATTAACCTTGCAAACCTCGACGCCAATGTTGACTATTTTGAAGACGCTGATGTGAGCATCAACAGCTCAACAGCATTTACGACGCTCACAGACTTCTACACCTTTAACCGATTGACGCTGTCTGGCACCGGTAATAAGTTTTTCCCCAACAACCGCTTCAAGTTTAATGGCGAGGTGCGTATCGAAGGTGCAGCTGCAATGACTTTTGAAGAAAACTTGCGTCTGGTTTTTCAAGAAGATTTCATCAATGCCTCAACAGCAGCAATTGCTTTCAATGCCCCGGCAGCAACCGCATCAGCAAGCTACGATGCCACCAGTACCAACCAGATTTTCATTCGAGGCGATTTGGTAAATGAAGGCAATGGCGGGTCTCGCATGCTATTTACGCCAAAAACAGCACTCGGAAACGGAACCGTTAATTCTGCAACAGTTGTTTTTGATAATCATTTTGCCGACCAAAACCTCGTCTGCGATGGCGAGGTGCGTCTGGAATGTGTGGTCATCAACAAAGGCTCTGACGAGACTTATGTCCTGAATATCACTACCGATGCGCCCAACCAGTTTAATCTTTTCGGAAGAACGGATGGCGATGCTGGTCCTGACGATGATGAAAACAGCAGAAAGGCACTTGCACTAAACTCAGGCACTGTCAGTTTGGGCAGTAACACTTACGCGCGCCTGAGCACCGGTAAAAATTACAACATCAATGTAGATGCTCGATTGTTGGTCAATGGTGGCACTGCCGAACAAACTGGCGGTGCAGCAACCGTGCCTTACGGTACACTTCAAATATCGAATGGCGGTACCATGATCGCAGACGTCAGCTCCGGCGTTACCATTCGTGAGTCGGGCGTTATTGTGGTAGAAGATGGCCTATTGGAGGCACGCCAAATCCGGACTTCAACGGTTGGTGGCGCTTTGCATTTAGGTGCATACATACAGTCCGGTGGTCTCACGCGCCTTACTGGCGGCGGGCCCGGGGCCAACCGTGCACGCTTCTCGCTGCCTTACGAAACCAACGTCTTCCAAATGAGTGGAGGCTTGCTAGAAGTCCATAGTGAGAATCTACGTGATCAGGGTGGCATTCACGAACGAGGCATTGATATCCGTTCTAACTCTGCAAACTATGCCGTAACCGGAGGCACGGTTCAGTTGGTGATGGATGGCGACTTAACTCGCCGGACGGCAGTGAATACCACTGCGCCTTTCTTCAACTTCGACATCGTCGGTGGTGGGGGACGAATGGTTTCTCTGACTGCTATTGATAACCCGAATACAGCAGATTTCGCACCTGTTGTAGATCACCCACTGGTGGTCATCAATAATTTCAGCATTGCAGATGACCTCGAATTTTACGGGGAAGACAACGACATTACAATTGGTGGCAATCTGACACTCGGCGATAACGTCATTTTCGACCCGGGCACCCAGACGACCACTTTTGACCGTTCTGTGAATGCCGTCATCAATTTCCAGGATCCGACTTTCCTCTACAACATTGAGTTCGATCGTCTGGTGGTTAACAAGCCCAGCGCGTCCATTAGCTGCATCAGCGCGGGCCGCCCCACGGGTCTGACGGACCCCCGCAGCCTCTTCCTGACGGTCAACACTGAGCTGCGTGTAGAAGACGGCCGCCTGGATTACACCGACTACCGCTTGCGCCTAGCGAATGGCGCCGAGCTGTATCTGGAGGGCGACCTCGGACAGATCGCTTCTGGTGGTCGGGTGCAGATGGACCAGCCCGGCGCGGCTGATTATAACATCGAAGTTGGCTTCGGTAGCCAGCCCAAGCTTGGCCGACTGGAGATCAACAACGGCAATGACGTTAACCTCACTGGCGATGACATGGGCGAAATCGGCGAGCTCATCATGCGCAGCACGACTTGCGTCTTCGACATCGGCCCGTATCGCCTGCCGGTGCGCAACCCGATTGACGACGGTGGCGACCCGTTTGGCCTGAACAAATCCATCCGTGTAGATGGCAACTTCTCAGACCGTGGTCTGGGGCTTTATCTGGACGGCAACGGCACTTATGTTTACCCCATTTCGACAGACGCGA
>CAZTEZ010000166.1:0-5041 GCA_964611815.1 uncultured Bacteroidia bacterium
CAGGCGCCGGCCGTCTTCGAGCAGCAGCACCGCTTGGTGGGTTTCTGAAGTCTCACTCATAAGTTTAACAGACAATTCGTGTGAGGCAATGTTAGTACAATTGACAAATGGGATCGCTTAACTCAAGTGGTCGTTTCGAGCCCATTCGACTGTGCTCAGGGCAGGCTTTGTCGAGAAACCCGAGCAAGTTGAGTGAAAAACTTAGCTCAAAATCCTCTCGGGTTTCTCGACAAGCTCGAAACGACGCAGGATCTAGTTCTGAAGCTAAACATCATCGAGGTTTAACGACCTATGCGAAATACAAGTGATAACATTCGAACTACTGCTTGTACACCGACTGATCGACCAATGGAATCTGGTGGTAGGGCAGCTCTTCGCCCTTATCGAGCGTGGCGATGATCTCCTCGATTTTATCGTCGTCGATGTTGTGTACGTAGCGGCGGTTGTTGATTTGACCCATGGGCGCCGTGTCGCACGAACCCAGACACTCGGCCTCACGCACGTAGTATTTGCCGTCAGCAGACACACCGTTTTCATCGCAATCCAGACGCTGTTTGATTTTCTCGTAGCATTCCGGCCCGCCCGTCACCGTGCAACTGAAGCAGGTGCAGATTTCGATGAGGTTCGGCGCCTTGTTCTCCTTCAAGTACATCGTGTAGAAGGTCGATACACCGTAGACATGCGCGTAGGATTCGTCGAGCGTGTCAGCTACCAGTTGAATGGCCTTTTGCGGCAGCCAGCCCCATTTTTCCTGCGCCATCCACAGCAACGGCATGATCGCCGAGCGCTTTTCGGGATACTTGGCGATGTGCTTCTCGATTTGCTGGCGCTCTTCATCTGTCCACTCGTAAGTGTTGGGGTCGTTTTGCGCTTCTGGGTAGGGTACAAATTCGTCTGCCATAGTCGTTGCAGCTGGTTGCGAGATTGCGCCCCGAAAAAGTTCGGAGCTATCCAAAGTTAGCAAAAGCCGCGCAGTCGTGGGGCCCGGCAGCGTGGTTTAGAAGTATTCAATAAAAAACTGAAACAGATTTGGCAGCCCGGATGTAATTTTGCAAGATGCCTTTCACGGCCTTTTTCTGCGCATGAAACTCCTGCAAGAATTCGAGAAATGGATGGGCGACCCCGCCACCGCGCGCTGGGTGTTGGTGCTGGTGGGTGTTCTGTCGATCTACCTGTTTGTGCAGATTACCAAACGCCTCGTCTCGCGCAATGTGCATGGCATCGACGACCGCCACCGCTCGCGCAAGATGGTCAACATTTCGGGTTGGGCGATGTTCATCATCCTCATCGCGGTGGTGTTCGCCAACCAGCTGAACGGCCTGCTGCTGACCATCGGTGTGGCCATCGGTGGTTTTGTGATTGCGCTGCAGGAGCTGGTGGCCAGCCTGGCCGGCTGGGTGATGATCGTCGCCGGGCGCACCTTCCGGGCGGGCGACCGCGTGGAGATGGGCGGTGTGAAAGGCGATGTGATCGACATCGGTTTTCTGCGCACCAGCATCATGGAAATCGAGCAGTGGGTCGAGGGCGACCTCTACAACGGCCGCATCGCGATGGTGGCGAACAGCCAGGTGTTCAAAATGCCGTTCTTTAACTACTCCGGTGATTTCCCGTATCTGTGGGACGAAATCAAGATCCCCGTCAGCTATGGCAGCGACTACGATACGGCCACGACTATTTTCATGCAAATCGCCGATGAGCTGACCCACGACGTGGCCGAGGATGTGCAGAAACGTTGGAGTGTCATGCACAAAAAGTACCTGATCTACGACGCCCGCACCGAGCCCATTGTGACACTCGAAATGCAGGACAACTGGGTGGAGTTCAGCATCCGTTTCCCGGTCGATTACAACAAGCGCCGCTACGTGCGCGACCAGTTCTTCCGCGCCGTGCTCAAGCGTTTGGGTGAACACCCGGATATTCACGTTGCGGTCAAAAAGCTGCAAATCATGGACCAGTCAAAACGCCACGTGGGTCAGGATGCGCCGCTTGACCAAAAGCTACCGCCCAACTGACTGCCGTTTCCGGGGGATGGGGATTGAGAACCAAGATTTTCAAGATTGGGGACAGGATTGACAGGATTTATTTCTTCACAAGCAATCCTGAAAATCTTTAAGATCACGCAAATCCTGGTGCTAAGCCCTCTTCCGAAACGCCGATGGCGTCTTCCCCGTCGCTTTGCGGAAGCACCTCGAGAAGTAATTCTGGCGTGTGAAGCCGCACTCCAATGCGATCTGACTGACGCTTAGATTGGTCGTCTGTAGCAGCGACTTCGCCAGCTTCAGGCGTTCGTTGAGCACGAAGAGCGTCGGCGTAATCCCGAACGTGTCTTTGAATGCCCGGTGGAAGTGCGACTCACTCATGCAAGCCACACTCGCCAATTCGGCGACCGACAGCGGCTGGTCGAGGTGGTTGCGCACGTGCTTCACGACGGCCGCCATGCGGTAGCGCGTGGCCATCGTCTCCACCTGGTTGAACAGTAAATGGCGGGCGTGCGTCTGCATCAAGCGCACGAGCAGCTCTTTCATGCTCAGCTCCACGAACAGCTCGCTGGCCTGATTCCCTTCTGTGAATAGATCGATCAACCGCTGCAGCAGGCCATGCACGCTGCGGTCGTTCATGAAGTAAAAATTCTCTTTCGTCAAGTTCCATTCGCCCTCCTCCTGCGCCCGCACAAGGGTGTCATTGGCCATGCTGACAGTTTTCGTAATCAATTCCGGCGAAATGGCGAGGGCCAGGCACTGCGTCGGGTTGTCGTTGGTGGCCTCAGGGAAGTCGATGACCATCTCTTCGCCCGCGGGCATCAGCACAGATTCTCCGCGCAGGTAGTCGAAGGGCCGCATGCCGTTCAGGTGCATCACCTTTTTGCCGGTGAGCATACTCGTGAGCACGGGCGTATCGAAAGTCAAGCTAACGGCGTGGGCCTGTTCGTGCGTCTCGTAGATGTTCAGTTCAGAGGCTTCGGCCGTAAACGTCGTCTTGTGTTCAACCAGCGTCTCAAGCTTGCGCCGCTGATAAAAGTGGTCTGGTAGGTGCATTACAGGTCATCACAGGTTGGTTCACAGAATAGTGTCAAGTACAAGCAGGATAGTGTACATACTTGTTTGATACTGTCTTCATATTAGCAAAACATTCTGACAATAACCCTAACCTAAAACCCAAACATCATGAGTACTGCTATAGCTCCTGAAAAAACGTACGCGAAACCGAAGTTTAGTACGAAATACGACAACTACATCGGTGGCAAATTCACACCGCCTGTTAAAGGCGAGTATTTTGATGCCGTCTCGCCCGTCGATGGCAACGCTTTCACCAAGGTTGCGCGCTCGACCGCCGAAGACATCGAGCTCGCACTCGACGCAGCACACGCAGCGGCCGTCACCTGGAATGAGAGCTCTGCGACTGAGCGCAGCAATCTGCTGCTCAAAATCGCGGACATCATGGAACAGAACGCCAAGCGCCTGGCGCAGGTCGAGACCTGGGACAACGGCAAGGCCCTTCGCGAAACCACAGCCGCCGACATTCCGCTCGCCATCGATCACTTCCGCTACTTTGCCGGTGTCATCCGTGCCGAAGAAGGCGGTGTCGCCGAGCTGAACAGTAACACCGTTTCGATGAATATCCGCGAGCCGCTGGGTGTGGTGGGCCAGATTATCCCCTGGAACTTCCCGATCCTGATGGCTTCGTGGAAAATCGCACCGGCCCTCGCCGCTGGCAACTGCACGGTTGTGAAGCCCGCAGAGCAGACTCCTGCCAGCATCATGGTGCTCATGGAACTGATCGACGGCGTGCTGCCCGCCGGCGTGCTGAACGTCGTGAATGGCTTCGGTGTAGAGGCTGGCAAGCCGCTGGCGACCTCGCCGCGCATCCACAAAGTGGCCTTCACGGGAGAAACGACGACCGGGCGTTTGATCATGCAGTACGCTTCGCAGAACATCATCCCCGTGACGCTGGAGCTGGGCGGCAAGTCGCCCAACGTTTTCTGCGAAAGCGTTATGCAGCAAGACGACAACTTCCTCGACAAATGCGTGGAAGGCGCCGTAATGTTTGCGCTGAACCAGGGCGAGGTGTGCACGTGCCCGTCGCGCATTCTGGTGCAGGAAAACATCTACGACGACTTCATGGAGCGCGTCGTGAAGCGCACCGAAGCCATCAAAATGGGCCACCCCATGGACCCCAGCACGATGATGGGCGCGCAGGCGAGCAGCGACCAGTACGAGAAAATCCTGAACTACCTGCAGATCGGTAAAGACGAAGGCGCCGAAGTGCTGACCGGCGGCGAGGCGCTGAAGCAGGAAGGCGACATTGCCGACGGCTATTACATCAAGCCGACGATCTTCAAAGGCCACAACAAGATGCGCGTGTTCCAGGAAGAGATTTTCGGGCCCGTCACTTGCGTGACGACCTTCAAAGACCAGGCGGAAGCGCTGGAAATCGCCAATGATACGCTCTACGGGCTAGGCGCCGGCCTCTGGACGCGCGACATGCACGAGGCCTACACGATTGCGCGCGGCATTAAAGCCGGTCGCGTGTGGGTGAACAACTACCACGATTACCCGGCGCATGCGCCCTTCGGTGGCTACAAAAAGTCCGGCATTGGCCGCGAGAACCACAAGATGATGCTCGACCATTACAGCCAGACCAAAAATATGCTGATTTCGTACAGCAAAGACCCGCTGGGCTTCTTTTAAGCCAGTGTGTCAGACGATCATGTGACTATTTCTATGAAACCCGTGTGTGAGTTGAACGCTCACGATTATCTCCCACCACCTTTCGACGACCTTCAATCACCTGTGAGACCTTTCTGAAGGGAAAGAAAATCTCTATCTGCGGGCTGTCAGTGGCACTTCAGCCACTTTCGGCCCGCTTTTTTGTTAAACTAAACCCATAAACACCTGAAGCCATGCCACACCCACGCGTAACCGTTACCCCCGAAGCCGCCGAAGTCATCGACCAACTGCGCGAACAGCACGGCGAGCTCATGTTTCACCAGAGCGGCGGCTGTTGCGACGGCTCATCGCCCATGTGCTACGGCAAGGGCGAG
>CAZTEZ010000166.1:5051-6983 GCA_964611815.1 uncultured Bacteroidia bacterium
CGAGTTTATGCTCGGCGACAGCGATGTCTGGATGGGCGAGATTCACGGCTGCGATTTCTACATGTCGCGCGACCAGTTCGAGTACTGGGAACACACGCTGCTAACCATCGACGTGACGAAGGGCCGTGGCTCCAGCTTTTCGTTGGAAATCCCGCTGGGCGTGCGCTTCGTGACGAAATCGCGTCTGTTCAACGACGAGGAGCGCGCGGATTTGCAGCCCGTGCAGTACGGCGAGCGGGTGGGTTAAACCGCGCCCACCATCTCCAGCGCCTTATGTAAGTCGCCAGTCGGCACCTGGCAAGCACCCTGCTGGCAGGCGTAAAACAACGTCTCGCCAGATTTGTAACGACCGTTGAACAGCGGTGTTAAGTCGCTTTCGCCCGCGCTGCCGGCGAGGATGACGTTCGGCATGAAATGTTTCAAGGCAGATGATAATTCGCTGTCGGCGTCAGGCCCGATGATGACGAGTTCGTAATCAGGGTACACGAAGCGTGCCTGCAGGTGCGCCCAGTTCGCAAAGCTTGAGGGGTACTTATCGACGTGCTGCTTCATCCGGCGGAGCATCAGCTGAGCTTTGTTTGTGAAGGCGGTGTTGCCCATTAAGAGGCCGTAGGTCAGCAGGTTGTGCGCCATCACGCTGTTGGAACTTGGGATGACGTTATCCTGCAACTCCTTCTTGCGGGCGATGAGCGCCGGATCCTCGTCGGAGGTGTAGAAGTACAGCCCCGTCTGCGGGTCGTTAAAGTGCTCTTCGACGTAGTCGATAAACGCGCCCGCTCTTTTGAGGTAGTGCCCGTCGAAGGTCACTTGGTACAGCTTCAGCAGCGCCTCGATCAGCAGCGCGTAGTCGTCGAGGTAGGCGTTGATGTCGGGCCGGCCGTCTTTGAAGTTGCGAAACAGGCGGTGGTCGTCCGTCATATTCGCTTCAATGAACGCGATGTTGCGCTTGGCCAGCTCCAGGTACTTCTCCTCACCAAAACTGCGGTAGGCTTCGATGAGACCGCTGTCCATGAGTGCGTTCCACGAGACGAGCGTCTTGTCGTCGCGCCCGGGCCAAATACGCTCGCTGCGGATGGTGTAGAGCTTGGCGTTCATGGCGTCCATTTTGTCGAGCAGTTCCGTCTCCGAAATGCCGAGTTCGGTTGCCAGAATACCCGTCTGCTCCCGGCGGATGGGCGTGTTTTTGCCGTGCTCCCAGTTGCCCTCAGGCGTGATGTTGTACACGCGCTTGTAGATCGCCGCATCGTCCGCGCCCAGTGCCGCGTCGATTTCATCGGCCGTCCAGACGTAGAACTTCCCCTCCTCGCCTTCAGAGTCCGCATCCTGCGCCGAGAAGAACGCGCCATCGGGGTGCAGCATCTCGCGTTCCAGCCAAGTTACAGTTTCGGTCACCACGCGCTTGTAGAGCGGGTTTTTGAACTTGCGGTACGCCCGGCTGTAGAGCGCCACCAGCTGGCCGTTGTCGTACAGCATCTTTTCGTAATGCGGAATATGCCACTCCGCATCCGTGCTGTAGCGCGCGAACCCACCACCGACGTGGTCATAAATACCGCCCCAGGCAATTTTTTCGAGCGTGATTTTCAGCGCATCTTCCACGCTGAATTGCGTGCTGTGGTGGCTGTAGCGCAGAATGAACTCCCAGTCGGTGGGGATCGGGAACTTGGGTACGCGCTCAAAGCCGCCCTTTTGCATATCAAATTGCTGCTGCAACTGGATAAAGCTGCGCGTGACATCTGCCTCTTCGAACTCCCCCAGGCTGGCCTTCGGCACAAGGTCCATGGCCTGAATGTGCTGCGTGAGGCGGTCGGCTTGCTCCTCAAACTTTTCCGTCTCGGCCTCGAACTTCTCGTGCAGCTGCTGCAGCGCATTCATCCAGTTGGGCTTCGGGCAATACGTCCCGCCCCAAACCGGGCGACCGTCGGGCAGGCAAAC
>CAZTEZ010000167.1:0-1703 GCA_964611815.1 uncultured Bacteroidia bacterium
AGGCCGTGCCGGCCGGGAAGCGCGTTTTCACTTTTTCGATGAGCTGGTAGCTGTCTTTTTGCCAGAAGAGCGTTGCGGCATCCAGCATATTCCACGGCTTCTTTTTGTCCTCGTGCGCCAAGCCACTGCTCATGTAGAGCGCATCGCCCAGCGTGATGTGCCGGCGCTCGTCGAGCGACCACTCCGGGATGTACAGGCACACGGGTTCATACAGCCCGGGGATGTAGCCTTCCTGAATCGCAAAACCGATCAGCGCCGAGTTGAACGACTTCGTGCACGAGTAGACCAGTCGGGCCTCGTCGGCGGTGTTGTCCTCGCCAAAGTAACGCTCGTACAGAATCGTGTCGTTGCGGATGATGAGCAGCAAATCGGTCTTGGTGTCGTCGAAAAACGCGTCGTAGGTCTGGGTCAAATCCAGCTTCGACTTATCGTCAGCGACGATCCAATCGCTCAGCGGTGGTAGCTCGGGGTTGTCAGCGCGGGCGAATTCAAACGTGTGGGCAGGCGGGCGAATCGTGTCCAGCGGGAAGTTGTGGTGGGCCGCATTGCTCGGCGCCTTGAACATATCCCGGCTCATCTGGATGTGGCAACCCGTGAGCAGCAGCGCCAATGCAAGGCTGCAAAGCAGATGGAGAAGCGGTATTTTGGTCAGGCGATTCACGGGCGGCTAACGCGATGGTCGCTGCAAAAGTACATGCTTTTGCGGGCTTATTCTACCCGGCGCATGTAGTGCTTGCGGCCTTTGATTTCAAAAATCAGGCCTTTTACCTCATCGTCCTGTTGCGAGACGAAGGTCCGCAGACGCTGGCGCATATTGATAAAGGTGTTATCTGCTTGTGGGTACAGCTGCAGGCGCTTCTTTTTCTGACGCTCGTCTAGCTTGCCAATCGCAAACAGGGCTCCATTTGAGTAAACAATTCGGGTTTTGCGTCCACGTGTGTCTGCATAAGTGCCGCAAATACGACTGGCAAGGGTTTTTGGTACAGGGCGGATGACCGGCGCTTCGTAGTGGTGATTATTCAGCGCCCAAGCCAGTTGCGGCAGTGCGTAGTACCAGCGAATTTGCCGCCCGTAGTTCGTGCCCGTGCGGATAATAATGGTGTTTGTGCTCGGGTTGATATACACATACTGCCCGCGCAAACCGAGCGCCAGGAAGTCCTGTTGACTTTGATCGGGGTGGTGGGAGGGGAGCCACCAACTCAGTTGGTGGATACTTGAGCGCCCGTCTCTTGTGTCACCCGATTGAATCGACTGCAGCCAGTCCTCTGGCAACAGCTGTTCGTCATTCAGGCGGCCGTCTTGGGTCATCAAGCGCGCAAAACACGCCAGATCGAGCGGGCTCATGACCAAGCCTGCGTAAAATTTGCCGGGACCACCTTTGCGGTCCAAACACCAGTAGGCGGTGTCGCGCAGGCCAAGCGGGCCGCTGAGTTGCTGCTGGAAAAACGTGCTGAGCGACATGTCTAGCGCCTGCTCCAGCGCGAGGCCGAGCGTTTGGGTATCGATGGCTTTGTAAGCCCAGACTTCGCCGGGTTGGTGCCGCAAATGTGTACGATCAACCAGCTTTTCACTCTCCTTGTGCCAAAACAAGTAGTTGATGCGCGCGGCGTTAACGAGCGTCCGATCGTCCTCGTAATTCAGCCCGGAAGTCATGTCGAGCAAATTGCCGATGGTGATCTCGCGCTGGTCGTCAGTTGCAAACT
>CAZTEZ010000167.1:1713-4210 GCA_964611815.1 uncultured Bacteroidia bacterium
GGCAGGAAATCGGCAACCGGTTGGTCCAAAGATTGAATGGCATCAGATTGCAAAGCCATGCCTGCCATGACCGATACGACCGATTTGGTGACCGAAAACGTCAGCAGCGGTCGGTCTGCCGCCCCGCCGTTGAAGTAGCGCTCGTACAGGATGCTGTCGTTGCGGATGACGATGAACGCACGGGTGTTGTTGCGAAGCAGATAGTCGTCTAGGGAGCGATCGCTGCGCAAACGGTGTCCTTTTTCCATGACCAACCAGCGCTCAAGTGGCGGTAGCTTGTCTTGATCTGCACGACTAAACTGGAAGGGCTCTGCCGCTGGTAAAATGGTATCTTTCGGAAAATGCCGGTAGTAGGTGTCCGTCGGAATGGCCAGCATCGCCGGACGTATACGCAGGTTGCAACTCGAGAGGCATAGCGTCACACCCAGGAGTGGCAACAACAGCAGCTTGGCCGTGCGACGAGCTATGGAAGGTGTGGGCAAGGTGAACAGGCAAATTGGTCAATACCTTTTCAAATTAGATATTGTCCATTTAAAAGTGTCAAATTTTAATAGGAAATTCCAGCACTGAGATTAGGGCGTAGAACGAAACCTTATTCCACCCGGCGCATATAGTGCTCGCGGCCCTTCACTTCCATGATAAGGCCCTTCACCTGGTCGGTGCCGTAATCGACGATGGTGCGCAGGCCATCGCGCAGGTTCACGAAGCTGTTGTCGTCTTGCGGATACAATCGCGAGCGCTTTTTCTTCTGGCGTGCATCGACTTTGCCCACGGCATAGAGTGCGCCATCGGTGTATTCGATGGTCGTTCTGCGGCCCTGTTCGTCGAGGTAGGTGCCGCAAACGCGGCCCGCGAGGTCTTCCGGCAGCGGCTTGATGAGCGGGGCACGGTACTCGCTGTCGTTCAGGCGCCAGGCAAGTTGCGATAGCGCGTAGTACCAGCGAATCTCTTCACCGTAAACCTGGCCCTGACGAATGATAATCGTGTTGGTTTCGGGGTTGATATAGAGGTATTGCCCCTGGTGACCGACGGCCTGAAAGTCGTGTGCGCCCTGGCTATTCGAGTAGCCTGGCAGCCACCACGAGCGCGGATGCACCCAGTATTTGCCGTTGGTGGTGTCCTGTATTTGTGACTGCTGCACCCAATCTTTCGGCACGATTTGCTGGCCATCCCATTGCCCATCGTTCAGGTAGAGGCGGCCGAATTTCGCGAGATCGCGGGCCGTGACGACCAGCCCACCGTAAAATTTCGAGCGTCCGTTGTCGTCCTTGCACCAGTAGGCCGGGTTCTCCATGCCCAGCGGTTCGTAGATTTTTTCGCGCATATACTCGGGGAGCGGCTTGCCAATGGCGCGCTCGAGCACAACCCCCAGCGCTTGCGTGTCGATGGATTTGTAGGCCCACACTTCGCCCGGCTTATGCCAGAGCTTGGTTTTGGCGAGCACCTTATCGGCGTCCTTGTGCCACAACACATACCCCGCTCGGATGGCGTTGAAAATTTGACGGTTATCTTCGTAGTTCAGCCCCGATGTCATGTTCAGCAGGTCACCGATGGTGATGTCACGTCGCGCATCTACCGCGAATTCCGGCAGGAAGTCAGCGGCAGGTTGCTCAAGCGATTCGATGTAACCCTCTTCCAGCGCAATGCCGGTAAGCGCTGAGACCCAAGACTTCGTAACCGACCACACCAACATCGGGTGGTCGCGCTCCACACCGAAGTAGCGCTCGTACAGAATCGTGTCGTTACGGATGACCAGAAACGCTCGGGTACCGTTGGCTTCCAAGTAGTTGTCCAGCGAACGGCTGGGGTCAACCTTGTGGCCATGTTCTGGCACCAGCCAGTCTTCGATGGGGGGCAGTTCAAATTGGTCTGCCTCAGCAAAGGCAAAGCTGTTAGCGGGTGGCAGAATGGTGTCTTTCTCAAAAAAACGATCCGCAGTGTTGTCCGGCACTTTGAAGATAGCCGTTCGAGGGGTGATTCCGCATCCGGTGATCAGCAGTGAAAGGGTAAAGAAGCACAGGAGGCGAAACGTGGCGGGCATTTTTTGTGGACTGAAAAAAGAGTTGCGGAATTGTTTTTAGGAATACATGCAACGTACATGACAGTTGACAAAAATGCAACTATTTCAGGCGAACGGTCAGGATTTAATACTGAGTGAATGTGTTACGCATCGTCGCGCAACGAACGGCTCACTTAAACAGCCGAAACCGCCCGGCCAGCACCCACAGCCCGGCACCGCCCACTGCCGACACGCCCAGCCAAAGCAGCGCGTCTTCCGGGGCCATTAGCAGCATTTTGCCGACGCCGAACATCAGGCCGTAGACCAGCAAAAGGCCGCTGACCCAAGCGAGGGTCGTCACCCACAGCGGCGCACCGATAGGGCCCTCGGCATCGCGAACCGGAAGGTGCCGAATCCCGAGCCGATTCATCGTCTCTTCCGCGTGCTGGAGGCTCTCCGTTTCGCGAACGGCTGCGGGCCGCGACGTCATGAAATCCG
>CAZTEZ010000167.1:4220-4642 GCA_964611815.1 uncultured Bacteroidia bacterium
GCCGTAGGGGCGCACGCGTTGGTAGAACGAGCGTAGCTTGTCTTGGGGCGTCGGGGGGGTCAAGAACGTCACGACCAGTGTCATAATGATTGTGACACTTGCTCCGATCAGAAGCGTATTGGGCGCGACCCAGAAGCCATTGGGGTCGCCGTGGTCCACCACCTGATGCAGCACCGCGAACACGC
The DNA here is from genome assembly GCA_964611815.1 of uncultured Bacteroidia bacterium. Lineage (GTDB taxonomy): Bacteria > Bacteroidota > Bacteroidia > J057 > CAZTEZ01 > CAZTEZ01. The sequence goes on from CAZTEZ010000167.1 coordinate 4,406, forward strand.
CGAAGCTGATGAAGGGCACCAGCGTAGCTGTGATCTCGCTCCAGGCGTTCATACGCCACCAGAACCAGCGCAAAATCAGCACAAACCCAACACCGGCACCGCACTGCAGCAAGAACTCCCACGCGCTTTTGATGCTCGTCATGTTTAGTGTAGCCAATACGCTGATGGCCAGTAAGGTAAATGTCAGTAGACGCGAGGCATTGACGAGCTTCTTTTGGTCATCGCGTTTGAGGATGA
>CAZTEZ010000167.1:4652-6958 GCA_964611815.1 uncultured Bacteroidia bacterium
GGCTGGTAGAGGTCGTTAATAAGGTAGCTCGTGCCCCAGTTGAGGTGGGTGGAAATCGTGCTCATGTAAGCAGCCAGAAATGCCACCAGCAGCAGCCCCTGCAGACCCACCGGCAGGTAGTCGCGCATGGCGTTTGTGAAACCGGCGGCGTAGTTGCCATCCTGCAGTTCGGGGTAGAGCACGAAGCTTGCTAGACCCACGAGGATCCACGGCCAGGGGCGCAGGGCGTAGTTGAAAATCTGGAAGAAGAGCGTCGCGCCGAGTGCGTGCTTTTCGTCTTTGGCGGCCATCATCCGCTGTGCGATATAGCCCCCACCGCCGGGCTCGTTGCCGGGGTACCAAATGCCCCACCATTGCAGGCCCACCATCGTCAGGAAGGCCAGCGGGGCGAGCGTGAGGCCCACGGTGTCGGTGTTGCTGATGCTCGGGAAGAAGTCCAGCGTGGCTTCAGGTAGCTTGGCACTGAGGCCGCTGAGCCCACCGACTTTCTCGCTGCCGACCACCGCCACAGCGAGGACGATCGTACTGGCCATCGCAATGAAAAACTGCAGCGCATCGGTGAATACGACCCCGTAGAGTCCAGAGATCGCAGAGTAAATGGTCGTCATCAGCATCAGCCCGAAGAGAATCAGGTAGAGCGTCTCGATGGGCAGGGCGGGGTAGAAGGTCTGCAGCACTTTGATCATCGCGAGGTTCACCCAGCCCATGATGATGATGTTCATCACCAGCCCATAAAACACCGCCTTGATGCCGCGCAGCCACTCGGCGGCCTTTCCCGAGTAACGGATGTTAATGAGCTCGAGCTCCGTGATGATGCCCGCCCGTCGCCACAGCCGCGCAAAAAAGAAAGTCGTGAACAGCCCGCCGGCCAGCATGTTCCACCAGATCCAGTTACCCGAAATGCCGTCTTTGCGCACGAACTCCGTGACCGCCAATGGGGTGTCAGAGGCGAAGGTGGTGGCCACCATGCTCAGCCCGGCGAGGTACCACGGCAGGTTGCGCCCACCCAGGAAGAAGTCTTCGGTGCTTTTGCCGGCCCGCTTGCGAAAGTACAGCCCGATGCCGAACGCCAGCAGCAGGTAGGCAATGATGATGGAGTAGTCCCAGAAATGCATGGCAGCAGAGTTGGCAAGCTAAATTAGGGAAAAGCTGAATGCAGTATGAGGTGCGAGACAGCGCACGGAGCGCTTTACTCACGCGGGCAAAAAGAAAAAATTCTGCTGCTTATGCTGCTGCGGGTCGAAGGCTTGCAGCTCGCCTGTCTCGTCAAGCACCTGCACGCTGTAGCCCAGCTCGCGCACAATCTGAAAGCTCTGCTGGCGGTTGTCGTTGTCCCACAACTCACAGTAGATGAGCGGCTTTTCTCGGGCGATGAGCTCGCGTGCGCCTTCTAGTACCCGTGCCTCGAAGTTCTCGACGTCCAGTTTGATGCCCGTGATGCGCCGGCGTTGCAGCTGGGGCAGGTCGTCGAGCCGCACGACAGGCACTTGGTAAGTGCTGGCCGTCTCGTCGTAGCCCTCAATGCTGGGGTCCTGCACGTGGCTGAGGCCCTGCATACGCACGCCCTTCACCTTGGGCATCACCATCGTGAGCTCGCCAGCGGTGTCGCCAACGGCGGTGGGGTGGGTGGCGACATTCTTGTGCTTGTACTTTTTGACCACCCACGCCAGTGTGTCGAGGTTCTCTTTCACGGGTTCAAAGGCGTGGACCGTCCCATTATGCACAGCCGCTTTTTGCGCCAGAAAGTGCGTCATGATACCCAGATTGGCGCCCACATCCAGATAGTCGCCCTCGGCGGGCAACAGCTCCAGGAATTTGAAGAAATCGCCCTCTTTTTTGTCGCTGCGCAGGCTGCCGATCTTGAAGCTGACGAACATCTTCAGGTACTGCCGCATCCCGAAGATGCGCTGTAGCGTGCTTTGCAGGCGTTTTTTCACGGAGAAATCAGGCTGGGTTCAGGCCTCGCAAATAAACCAAAATACCATCTACATCCTGTAAATCCTTCCCATTATAGAAAATGACAGAGTGAGGGTGATCCTGTAAATCTTTCTAAATCGGGCAAATCCTGGTTCTGTATCAGTTCTCCTCCTTGCGGCCGTTGGCGAGCAGCTTGTCTTTGAAGAGCGTGTAAAACGCCTGGTAGTCGTGGAAGCGCTTTTGCGAGAAGGCCACCCGGAAGTTGGCGGGCGAGATGAACATGGCATCAATGCCCGGCTGCGACATCAAGGTCGTAATCTTCGCGTGGTTCTTGATCGACTCAACGTACTGATCGCCAGTGGGGTAATCGGGGAACTGCGAGATGTAGA
>CAZTEZ010000168.1:0-6918 GCA_964611815.1 uncultured Bacteroidia bacterium
GGTGGGCCCCGGCAGCGAACTGATCATCGACGCGTGGCTGTTCGTGAAGGCCGCCGGCGCCATGCTCGTGTGGCTGGCGACCTATTGGGCGATGGGCCTGTACCGCATGCCCGTGCGGCGCTCGCGATTGAAGGAGCTCACGCGCGTGCTGGCCGCCAACATCATCGGCGTGCCCGTTATCGGCCTGTCTACGTTTTTGGACGACCCCATCGGCGAGTTTTCGAACCTGCGGCGCATGCTGTGGCAGTACTTTTTGCTGCAGACGCTCATTGTGGGTGGCGCGCGCGCGGTGGTCTCGACCTACTACAAACACCGGCTGTTGCGCGGCAAAATCCGCTACAGCACCCTGATGGTCGGCCAGGGCGAGCAGGCCGAAGAGCTCCTCAACCGCCTGCGCGAAAAGCCCCGCCTGGCGCCGGGCTACCACTTTCAGGGGTATGTGCGTGTGCCCGATGCCGCCGAAGAGAACCGCTTTTACGGCAAGTTCAAGCGCCTTGGCGATCTGGAGGAGATCGGCGACATCCTCAAGCGCCGGCGCATCGAAGAGGTCGTGGTGGCGATGGACCACCACCGCGAGGTGCAGGCGTTCAATCAGGTGGTGCGCGCCTGCAAGGCGCAAAACGTGCGCATCAACGTGAGCCCAAACATGACAGACCTGTTGATCGGCAACGTGCGCATGACGAACGTCTACGGTGCGCCCTTTGTCGAGATTTCGCCGCACTTGATTTCGCCGCTGCAAGGGGTTATCAAGCGCGGGATGGACATCGCTGCCAGCGGACTCGCGTTGCTCCTCGGCCTGCCGCTGTTTGCGATACTTGCGATTGCCGTGAAAGCCAGCAGCCCCGGCCCGGTATTCTACCGCCAGGAGCGCATCGGCAAAGACGGCAAGCCGTTTTACATCACGAAATTCCGCTCGATGCGCACCGATGCCGAGGCGAGTGGGCCCGCGCTCAGCAAAGACCGCGACCCTCGAATTACGAAAGTTGGCCTCTTTTTGCGCAAGAGTCATTTGGATGAAATCCCTCAGTTTTGGCACGTGCTGGTGGGCGACATGAGCCTGGTCGGACCCCGGCCAGAACGCCAGTTCTTCATCGACCAGATCGTAGAGCGCGCGCCCGAATACGTCCACCTGCTCAAAGTGCGCCCGGGGATTACGAGCTGGGGCCAAGTGCAGTACGGCTATGCTTCAAGCGTAGATGAGATGGTCGAACGCCTGAAATATGATCTGATTTATATCGAGAACATGAGCCTGGCGCTCGATCTCAAAATCATGGCCTACACGGTGCTGCGGGTGTTTGAGGGCGCCGGGAAGTGATCGCAAGCGGGATAGTTTGGGTTAAACCCCTATCTTTTTCGACGAAAGATAAAACACTGTCGATTAAGCGTTTGTTGAAATGTGAAAAGGCGCGTTGTTTTGCATTGGCTAATTTTGGCTATTTCATCCCTAAACTTGCTTTAGCATGACACTCAAACCCACCTATCGCTTACTCGCGATACTGTTCTTGTCGGTTTCTCTCATTGGTTTCACAGCTTGTAGCGACGATGACGATGACGACCCACAGCCCTCAGCTCCGCAACCCGATTTCGTTACGCCGACTCCTTCTGATGCCGACGGCGCTTTGATCGCCTACCAAACCTTCACGGACGCTCCCGTTGGTGGTTTTGAGATTATATTTGGTGGGGGCGTGGCTGTGTTTTTCAATGATGGCAATACCTCCGACCTAATCGACGGCGGTACCGTAGAGCTTGAAGGCACTGGCCTCGATCGTCAAGACAACAATTCGTACACGTACGTGCCTGATGCCTCTGACCCCGCGACTGCCGCCACTGGCATCAGCTTCACTGACAACGCAGCCGACTGGAGCGTGAGCGGAGCTGGCGAGGTTCCCCAAATGACAGCCAGCTACGCTGGGTTTCCGACACTGGGCGATATTGAGGGCCTGGAAACAAACGCTCAGGTCTCACTTGGCAGCGCGTTCGATCTGAACATTGCAGATGTCAGCGGTGCCGATTCGGTCATCTTCGCTGCCTATAGCTCAGATGGCGCTACGCTGCTGACGACACTCGGCGGTGGCACGGAAAGTCATACGTTCACGGCGGCCGAAATGGGCACTCTCGCCAACGGTATTGGCCTTGTACAGGTCACCGCTTACAAAACCACTCCGGAAGTGGTCAACGGTAAGACGTTCTACCTGATCAACCAGTCTGTGCGTACACGTCCCGTAGAGTTTGTAGACTAAGCTCGCCGGTCCGAAGTAAACTTCTCTGCTGAAGCATAACGACTTGAGGCTATTGAGGCATTTATTTTGCTTCGATAGCCTTTTTTGTGTCAGGTTTTTGGCTTTATTTGGCTATCTAATTACCAAACACATGAAACTTTACAAACTCTTTTTGCTGCTTTTGCTCGGCACTGCACTCGTTTTTACCGCCTGTGATGGCGGTGACGATCCAGAACCTGACAACAACAACAATCAGGATACGACTAGCACAGACACCTCCGGCGCAGACAATACTGTGACTCCCGTTAACAACCCGAGCAGTAGCCTCTTCCCAGGTCTGGACCAGGACGCAGTGGGTACCTTGGTAGCCATGAAACTGAATTCGGAGACCTTCGTGAACGGTGCATCACAGGGTAATAGTCAGCAGAACATCCTTAGTGCAACGTTTTGGGACCCAGCAGACAACACGGTTTTATTAGATGCTGGCACGGTGAGCACTACAGACTATGAGCTGACGCGTTCTACCTTCAACAACGGGTATTCGACTACGCTGTTTGATTTTGTCACGCTGACCGACCCTCAGGTGCTGAACTGGAGCGTTTCCGGCGGCAACGGTATTCCTGCGATTGCTCACACGCATACCCATGAATTCCCCAAAGGGAACGGAATTTCGCTTGCCAGCCCCATGGTGCCTGGCCAGCCTCTGACGATCAATTACGATGGGTTCTCGAACTTTGACCTGCTTGTGGTACAGCTCAACGATGAGAACGGTAACCAGTTTATGGACACACAAACAGGCAATCCGACTTCGGCGACCATTCCCGGCAGCGAAACTCAGGGCGTGGTACAGTCTAACTACATCGCTTCAGTGTTGTTGATCAACTTCGACCTCGTGACACTTGGTGGCGAAAAGTTCTATTTCATGACCTATACGCAGTTCAACCAGAACTACGTGACGCAGTAAACTGCCGCCCTTCAGGTCTAGCAATAGCCAAACCCAAAGCCCGGCAAAGCCTGCCGGGCTTTTTTGGTTTTCTACCGCCCCACCAGCCGCTTCAGCTCATTGAAGCGCTCGACAACCTCCTCACGCGTCATGGCGCGGAAGGCTTCGGGCAGCAGCTGCTTGCTGGTGCACTCGAGCACCGCGGCGTAATTCATCAGCTCGATCTCCTCGGGGTAGGTCGGGGGGATGAAGTCCTCGAAGGCGGCGATGATGTCGCGCTTGGTGGGCTGGTCGGTGTCGCTGGCCACGGCCCGGAACTTCGCCCGCGTGAGCGCGGCCTCCATATCGGCGCCCGAGCTGATGTTCAGGCCCTCGTAAAAATCATTCGCTAGGTCATCGGCCCCGATGCTCGTAATGCCCGTCTTTTTGAGCATGACGGCAAACAGCTCGCGCTTTTCGGCGACAGTCTCCGGGTAAAAGAGCGCGATGTGCTCCTCGGCGCGGCCCTGGCGCTTGAGGTCGACGGGCATGAGGTCGGGGCGGGCGGTGAGCAAGTACCAGATGATTTTGCCCCGGTGGTCGGTGTTGGACATAAAGCTGGCGATTTTTGAGAAAATCCGGCTGCTTACGCCGCTGTCGCCGCCCTGGCTGCGGTTGCCAAGCATCGCATCCGCCTCGTCGATCATCACACCCACGGGGCTCATGGCTTTTAATAGGCGCAGCACTTTCTCGAGGTTCGCCTCGCTTTGCCCCACGTACTGCGAACGGAAGTTCTTCAGCTCGACCATCGGCACGCCAATCTCGTTGGCGAAACAGCTGACCATGAAGGTCTTACCGGTGCCAACGGGGCCGTTGACGAGGTAGCCCATCGGCAGCACATCGCCTCGGTTTTTGCGGAGGGCATCGGCGGCGGCGCGCAAGTTGGTCTTCGCGTGGGTGTGGCCCGCCACGCTGTCGAGGTCGAACTTCGTTTCCACGAACCCCAGCATCCCGCCGGCTTCAGATTCGATGATGTCCTTCTTGCGCTCATTCAGCGCGGCGAAGGTAAACGTGCCGAGGCTCTCGCGGATTTCCGCGAGCAGGGTATCGAGCTGTGTGAGCGTCAGTCCGGCGGTGTCGCGGGCGAGCACGTCGAGGCTCATTTCGAGCTGCTCGGGCAAGTCGGCGTGCTTGGCGACGAAGTGGTCGATGTACGCCCGGCGGCTGTTTGCGTCGGGGTAATCGAGCTGGATTTCAGCCGTGTACGGGTTGCGCACCAGCTGCTGGCTGATCTGCTCGATGCTGTCGGTGAGCAGCAGCGTTGTCATGCGCCCGCCGGCAAACTGGCTGGCCTTGGCCCATTTCATGAAGAACACCAGAATCGCGCGGTCTTGCAGACTGGCCGCGCCCGTGCCGGTCATGGGCACCAGGGTTTCGGCAAAATCGAACATCAGCGCCACGCGCTTGCCCTGGCGCAGGCGCTCGGTCATATAGCGCTCGATGACGCTGAACGTGTACTCCGTGGCTTTCAGCTTCTTGAGCCAGGCTTCGTAGGCCTGCGTATTCTTTTTGAAGACATCCTCGAAATAATACGTGATGAAGAAGTCGTTCTCTTCGTCTTCGTTGCGAAAGTGCAGCCCGGTGGCGCGATCGAAGCTGATGACAGTGTCGTAATCTTTGAAGAGCTGCTCGCCCAGAAAGCGGTTGAGCTTCAGGTAGTCCGGCCCGTCTTCGCCATCCACCCGCACGTAATCGACGATGTTGCCATGCAAAATGAACTGCGTGATGGTGCGCGTGCGGTGCAGTCGCCGAAAGCGCGTCAGCCATTCCGGGTGCTCTCCGCCAGGCAGATGCAGTAGCTCGCCGTCACCGGCTTGCTGGGCTTTGTAGCGACGAATGTGCGCCGGTGTCAGTTCAACCGCTTCAGCCTTGAAGGTCTCGAGCATGCGCTCTATTTGTGCCAGTCGCAGGCCCTCAGTCGCGTCCACCAGGCCGTCGAGCTGATCACCAGCCAAGTCTGGCAGCAGCTGTTGGAGCGCGCCTCGACGAGCGCTGGCATCGGGCGGCGGCAGGTGCAGCGTCTGATAATCCGGCAGTTCGGGTAGCTGGGTCGGGTGCTGACTGAGCAGCAGAATCGTGAAATCGCTTTTGGTGTACAACGGCGCGGAGGCCAGCTTTTTCAGGATTTGCTGCAACAGCAAATGGCTGTCGCTGTCCGTTCTCGCCAGTAAATCGTCGGCGTTTTCGATGACAATACCCAGACCCTTGCCCGCACGCAAGACACCCGTAGCGTATGCGTCGATTAGCATCAGCGCGCGATCGGCGCTTTCAGGGAAGCGCTTGGCATGGCCGGTGTGGTTCTTCTTGTCAAACTCAGCAACGGCCTGCTCAAAGGCTTGTTGCGCTTCAGGCGTATTCAGTTGCGGCGTTTGGCCAGGGGTGTAGCTGAGCACGACATCGCGTGGGCGAAAGAGCTCTTCGCGGATGAAGTCGCCGAGGGGCTTGCCCTCGGGCAGCTGGGGGGTGCGCACGGCATCGCTGAGGTTGCCGGTGAGCACAAACGCGACCTGGTTTTGCTGGACGTAGGCGTTGGCAAACTGCCGGAGCCATTCGGGCTGTGGGGTGCTGGACATAGGGGCGGGTAAGCGGGAAATTCTCTTGCCTAATATCGCCATGCCCGGCCTGCAAAGCAAAAAAGCCAACCCAGTGTGGGTTGGCTTTCGTAAAGTTTAAGACTTCAGAAACGCGCCGGGCGCGAGACAAGCCAGTGCTTACGCACCTTTTTTCTTGCCGTCGCACTGCTTGGCAGCGCCTTTCTTTTTGTCGCAGCAGGCAGGAGCGCTTTTCGCGCCTTTGCTACAAGCCGGTACCTCTTTGTTCGATACCAGTTCGTACTTCCAGCCTTTGTCTTTGAGCGAGCTATGCATTTTAGAGCAGCAGCCCATCTCAATCTTGTTATAAGATACTTTAACCGTACCGCTGGTTGTGCAAGCAGAAACGTTTTTGACACCAGTTACACCCATGAGCTGCTTTTTGATTTTGGCAGCTTTCTTTTCAGAGCCTTTGATGTTTTCGACAGTCAGCACCATCGTTGAGTTAGCAGTCTCGCCTTCCGGCTCGCCCACCATCTTTTCGATAACAGTAGCGTCTGTGTTGCAGTTGATGCAATCAGCAGCGTTCACGTTGCTGAACGCGAAAAGTACGAGTGCGACAAGCGCAAATTTGAACGTGTTCATGATTGTTGAGTTTGTTTGGGTATAAAGTAACAGAAACTGAGTTCCGGGAAGATGTTTCGTGGTATGAACGGCAATTATCGCAGGATAACCCGTTTGATGTGCACCTCTTCAGCGACTTTGACGCGCAGGAAGTAGATGCCGGGCGTAAAGCCACTGAGGTCAACGCGGTAAACTTTGCCAGTCTGCAGCGTATGAATCGGCGGGTGAATGCGCTGGCCGAGCGTGTTGAAGGCCTGCACCCACTCGACATCCATCGCGTTTTCAAAACGGATGTTGATGGGGCCGTCGGTCGGGTTCGGGTAAACGACCGACTCATCTTCGAGCAACAGGTGGCTATTGTTGCCACCATCGTCGCCACCGTCATGCAGAATCTGGTTCAGACCATCTTGAGCGGCCGTGGCACCAGAACCCATGCTCGCAGACACATGTGTCGGCGCTTTGACTTCGGTTTGCGGGTAACCTTTCGCGAACAACAAGTTCGCGCTGAAGGCACTGAAAATCAGAGCCAGAGCAAAAGTCGTTAGGGTCAAAAGTCGTGTCA
>CAZTEZ010000169.1:0-6879 GCA_964611815.1 uncultured Bacteroidia bacterium
CCCGTTTGACCCGCCCCCCGCACCGAACCCCGAAGACCGCGCAGCCGGCTGCCAGCGTGGTGCCGGCGGCGATGGTGGTAACGGCGGCGACGGCGGCGATGGTGGCGATGGCGGCGATGGTGCGAATGGCATCGCGCAGCCCTTCTACCAGAACATTACCGTCGGTGGTAAGCTCGTTACTATCATACCGACAACCGACCCGCTTGAGCCGGTTATCAACATCGATTACCCCGGTTGCGCGAAGACAGCTGTTGAGCTCACGATCGACAACCCCGACCCCAGCGCGACTTACACCTGGAGCTTCGATGGGGATGCGTTCACCCCCACGCAAACGGGCACGAGTGTCACCGTTGAGTTTCAGACCACGGGCTCCAAGACCTTCAGCATCCAAGAAGTCGGTAGTGCAGGTGTGGCCAGTTACACCTACAGCGGTCTGATTGAACTGACAACCGAGCCTTTCCTCACGCTCACGGACAGCCTGTTCGGTTACGTGAACCCCGGCGATGACTCCGTTTGCGTGGGTCAGTCGGTCGACTTCGAAGAGACGTTCAGCGCAGACTTTGACCCAGCGCAACAGCAACAGGTTGGCGGCAGCGCCTACACCTGGGAGCTGGTTGACCCCAACGGCAATGTGACAACCGGTGGCAACGCCAGCACGTACAATACCGGCGCACTGGCCACAGCGGGCACCTATTGGGTGCGCTTCCGCGCCGATTTGAGCAGCACAGGCTGCATCGCTTGCGGCGAAACCTTCCTGGATTCGCTGCCCATCGTCGTACGCGAAGAGCAACCGGTGAACGCCACTGAGCTGTTCATCACCTCAGAGTTCTGCGCTGGTGGCCAGGCTGTGCTCAGCGCGGTCGTCACGCCCACAACCACGCCGTTCTCAATCCAGTGGTCGGACGCCACTGGCACGGCCATTCCTGGCGAGACCGATCTCGAGTTCACCAGCCCGCCGCTGCAAAACAGCACGAGCTACAGCGCGACCGTGACTTTCACAGACGAGTGCGCGGTGAACCCCGCTTTCACGACCAGCACCCCGCCGTTCACGCTCGATCTGCCGAACATGCCCGTCACCGTCTACGACGCACCCGAGATCGCATGCCCGGTTACTGAATTGGCCGTCGCGGGCGAGCCTGTGAGCTATGATTTCGACATCAACAACATCAGCACGCCCACCTACACCTGGGAAATCACGCCCGGCACCGGTTCACAAAACGTGGTGAACGGTAGTGGTACTGGCAACAGCTTTGAAGCAGACCTGTTCTATGGCGGCGTTGGCACCTTTGATTCTGGACGAATTATCGTAACCGATGCCAACGGCTGTGCCGATACCTGCGAGCAGTTCACGGTTGAGGCGCTCGGCCCCGATGCACTCCTGGATTTGAACATCACATCTCCGACCCAAACGGTGTATTGCGAGGAGTTTGACCCTGCTGCTGCCAATCTGAGCTTCGAGTTTTCGCCGGGCACCGCAGATGTCACTTACGATTGGGTGCTCTATCCGCTCAATACGCCGGGTACGGTTTATGGCTCAGCGAATAACGTCACGACGAACAGCTCGCCGGTAACCGGTATCGGCATTGGCGTGGCGCCCATCACAACGACAGAGCCGGTTGTCTTCAGAGTGACCGGCACCTTCGCAGGCGTCACAGATGTGGATTCGATCATCATCAATATCGTCCCGCGGCCAAGCCTCAGTATCTCAGCAGCTTCGAATATCAACTGCCTGAATGAGGCGATCGACTTTACCTACGAGCTGGAAAATGCCGGCGACCCGCCCTACACCTGGACAATCACCGGCCCAGTTAACGACGCCGTGACGGTTCCCGGAGGGCTTCTGACGGACTACACCTTTACGCAGCCTGGTACGTATGGGATTGAACTCACGGTGCCCAGCGAACTGGATCTGCCAGGATGTTCTGTAACAGCGAGCACTTCTCTCGAAATCAATGAAGCGCCAGACGTAGAGCTTGACCTTCAGGAGCTTAGCCGTGGCTGTAACGAGACCGTCGTTCGCTTGTCGCCAATCGTGAACAACCCGAACGCGTTTACAGTTGATCGTTACGTACTCTATCGCGGTGGAGACGGCGAGGATATCCAGTTGCCCTCTGATGTTACCTTCAATGGCCCGCCTTATGACTACACGCTGTTCCTGGAAACGATTTCGACGCAGGGCTGCCGTGACACCAGCGAGCAGGTGCCCGTTTTCGTGACGCCCGACTTCACGGTCAATATCGAGCCCGACACGTCTGATATCATGCGCGTTGAAGAGTCGCAGCCCGGTGTGAGCTTGAATGCAGTAACGGACCTCTTCCCTGATTTCCAGCCTGATGTCGTTTACGGATGGGACATCAAAGACGGCGAGTTTACGGGAGGCGCTACACCGATTGACCAGAATATCACGGCCGATTTCCCGCGTATCACCGAACGTTTCGTAGCGGTGAGCGCGACATACGAAGGTTGTACGGTGTTCGACTCAATTCTTGTCGAGACCTTCCAGAACACGTTCCTCAATATCCCGAACGTCTTCACGCCGAACAACGACGGGCTGAACGATGAGTTCGAGCTCGACCTGCTCGGTACCACCTACACCCTCATTATTTACGACCGCTGGGGTCGCGAGGTGTACGCTGGCAACGAAGAAGATGAGTTTTGGAACGGGCGCGTGGACAACAACGGCGACCACGTTCCGGAAGGCGTATACGTATATGTGCTGGAATACGAAACGACCCGCTATTCTGGCCAACGCAGCGGTACGGTAACGGTCTTGCGCTAAAGCTTTTGCGCTGACACATGCCGCTGAACACAACGATCAATGACGACCTGAAAACGGTAGGGCTGCTGACGCTCTACTGTTTTGGTTTGTTGCTTTTCATTAGCTTCCTGCTGGTGATGGAAGCGTGGCTGGGCCATGCAGAAGCGTTTTTGCTGCTCAACAGCTGGCATACGCCGACGATGGATGCCGTGATGCTCAAGCTCACGGATTTCGGCGACGCGCTGGTGATTGGCGGCATTGTGGCGATGCTATTCGGGCGCAAACAGCCGGGGCTGATTCTCGCACTCATACTCGTACTGGCGGTGGCCGGTGGGCTGGTGCCTTTGCTCAAACAGGGCGTGTTTGATGAGATGCACCGCCCGCTGAAAGTGTTGGGGGAGGAGCTGGTGCATGCACCCGGTCGGCGGCCCAAGCAACATAGCTTTCCGAGCGGACACAGCTTTACGGTTGCTGCGGGCTGTACCTTTCTGGCAGCGGGCGGGTGGTTAGCCACACGCCGATGGGTGTATCAGGTGCTGGCGCTGCTCCTGGCAGTTGGGGTAGGGTATTCGCGGATTTACCTCGGCCTGCATTTCACGGTCGACGTAGCCGTGGGCCTCGCTTTAGGTGCGCTGTGTGCCGTGTTGGGCCTGCAGTTCGTGCCGCGTCTGGAAGCTGTCGCCTTGCGGTGGAGCGCACGTCTGCCACACGTCAGCATCGGGCAAGTGCTCTTTGCGATCGGCGCATTGGCTGTGCTGGGGGCGTTGCTATCGCGGTGGGTGTTCAGTGCGAGCTATTGAGGTTTTTCATCAGGCAGCCATAAAGCACTTCTTGATACGAATTAAAGCTGCACGCGGAGTAACAATATTGCCTAACATCCGTTAACTTGGCTGCAATTACGGCCGATCATGAAACTGCGAGAACCGGATAAACAGCTCATTGCGCGTATACGCAAAGACGACGACGGAGCGCTCAAAGAGCTCTATCGCCTCACGCTGCCGCGTGTGCTCGAGTTCGAGCCCGACCAGCGTCGTGCGCGCATGTATCTGCAAGACGCGCTGCTGAAACTCCGCAGCGATGTCGTTCACGACCGCCTCAATCTACGCGGGAAGAGCACACTCACCGGTTTTTTGCTGTTCCTGTGCCAAGACCGCGTCGAAAAAACCGCCCAGGCGCGCGAGATTGAGCAGAAAATCTATCACTCACTCGTCGAGGTGAACAATGATGGCTGGGCGTTCTACTATATGCAGGTGCACTACTTCCCGAGCATCAGCTACTTCGTGCGGATGAATGGCGGTAGCGACGAGGAAGCGAAGGACCTCATCATGGACGGTATCGAGGCGCTCATCAACAACATTCGCAACGGCAAGTACGAGTTGCGGCCAGAAGCCTCGCTAAAAACCTACTTCTTCCAGATCTGCAAGAACAAGTGGTACGACTACCTCGAGAAACGCAAGCGCACCCGCCCGGTGTCGCTGTTTGCTGATCTTGAGCTCGATAGCTTCGAGAGCGAGTACTACCACGCCTTCGACGAAGACCTGCTGAACGAGCGTCAGCGCCAGGTGAGTAAAGTCTTCAATGAAGCCACCGACACCTGCCGCAACGTGCTGCGGTACTACTACTATGACGAGCTCTCGCACGACGAAATCGCCGAGCGCATGGGCTACTCCGGTGCCGATTCGTCGAAGACGCAGAAGAACAAGTGCATCCGCAAAATCAAAACCGTGCTCAAAGACTGGATTCGCACCACTGAACGCGTATGACCATCTGAAAACTCTTTCTTCTCTCCCTGCTTACTCAATTCCTCACCGCCATGGAGCAGCGCTACAAAAACTACGACGCCGAAACCGAGCAGCTGATCGACAGCTACTTGCGCCGCGAACTCCATGGCCCTAAGCGCAAAGCTTTTGAGGAGCGCTTGCAAAACGAGCCGGATTTGGTGGATGAGTTGTACCTGCGAAAAGACATTATGGTCGGCATTCAGGTGGCCGAGCAGAAGGCCTTCCGCAAAATGCTGATTTCGTACGAATCGGAAGTCGGCTTGGATACCGAGGCGGAATCTGAAGGCAAGAAGCTGGATGAGGTTCGTGTGCTGATCATCGCGGTCGTGATCGGCGCGTTGATCGGAGCCGTACTGGGCATTTCTGTAGCGATGGATTGGCTATAGACAACCAATCAATCAGCTGTTTACTTCGGCTGATTACTAGAGGGATAGTGTATTTCTTGCGAACTACCACGGTTTAGAGGCACTTGGTCTTCCGTACACAAAAAAACCGCTACACATCGTGCAGCGGTTTTGTCGTCGTACCCCGTAGGGGATTTGAACCCCTGTTGCCAGAATGAAAATCTGGAGTCCTGGGCCAGGCTAGACGAACGGGGCATCTCCGTTTTCGTGGATGCAAATATAATTCATCTCTTTAACTTAGTGCAAGCCCCGTGTACAAAAAAAATTAACTTTTTACGCCAGCTTGTCGACTGTCAGCACCAACAAATTGACTGTCAATATAAACCAAGATCAAGTGTTTCTAAGCTGTTGGTCTGTACACTTTCGAGTGCTTATTTGTTAGATTTGCAACGCAACGCAGAGCGCAGCAGCTCGATTTGTTGAAAGCTGACCTGTAGTATGCTTGTTGCGCCTAGAATTGCGTAAACCCTACATCAACCCTGCACGCATGATTAACATCGGTATCAACGGTTTTGGACGCATTGGCCGCCTGGCCGCGCGTATTTTATTGCATTCTCCGCATGCCCGCCTTGTGATGATCAACGACATGGGCAAGACCGATGCGCTTGCGCATTTGCTGAAATACGACACCGCACAGGGTCGGCTGGAGGCGGATGTGCTGTACGAAAACGACCATATCCTCATCGATGGCAAACGCATCTTTGTGCACTCTGATCGAAATCCGGCCAACATCCCCTGGGCTGAGCATGGTGTCGATCTGGTACTAGAATGCACGGGGGTGTTTCGCAGCAAAGAAAAATGCATGCCGCACATTGAAAGCGGGGGCGCGAAAAAAGTCGTGATCTCTGCACCTGGCAAAGGTGAAATCGATGCGACGATCGTTATGGGCGTCAACGATTCACGCTTGCAAGCCGACATGCAAGTGATCTCCTGTGCGTCGTGTACCACCAACTGCCTCGCTCCGGTGGCCAAAGTACTGAACGACAACTTTGGTATTCGCAACGGCTTTATGACCACCGTGCACGCATTTACTTCTGACCAGCGTCTGCACGACAACAAGCACAGCGATTTCCGACGCGCCCGGGCGGCGGCGCACAACATGGTGCCTACCTCAACGGGTGCTGCGATAGCCACTGCGGTGGTGTTGCCTGAGTTGAAAGGAAGGCTGCACGGGATGGCCGTACGCGTGCCCATCATTACGGGCTCGCTGGTTGATTTGGTGGTTGACTTGGAAAAGAACGTTTCGACCGAGGAGATCAACAAGGCGATGAAAGCCGCTGCCGAGGAGCCAATGAAAGGCATTCTGCAATACACCGACGAGCCGCTGGTCTCCAGTGATATTATTGGCAATCCGTACTCCAGCATTTTCGACAGCCTTTCGACCGTCAAGCAGGGCGACAACTTGATGAAGGTGCTCGCCTGGTACGACAACGAATTCGGCTATGCCTCGCGCCTGGTGCAGCTCGCCGAAGAATTTGGCAACCTCAACTGACGCGCCTCCAGCGTGCAAATATGACGCCACTGACCGACGCCAATCTCGCTGGCAAACGCGTGCTCGTGCGCGTGGATTTCAACGTCCCGCTCAACGAGCTGCAGCAAATCACGGACGACCGTCGCATTCAGGCGGCGCTGCCGACCATCAATCATCTGTGTGAGCAGGGCTGCAAAATCGTACTGTGTTCGCACCTCGGTCGGCCAAAAGGCGAGGTAAAGCCCGAGCTCAGCCTCAAACCTGTGGCCGAGCAGCTGATGAACCTGCTGGAAGCGCCCGCTGCCGTGCAGTTTAACAGCAGTATGGATTTCAACGACTACCGGGAAGCAGCAGCACATCTGGATGGCGGTGAAATTCTGCTGATCGAAAACTTGCGCTTCCACCCCGAAGAAAAAAAAGGCGACGAGCAGTTCGCCAAAGAGCTGGCCAGCCTCGCCGATGTCT
>CAZTEZ010000170.1:0-6869 GCA_964611815.1 uncultured Bacteroidia bacterium
CTCAACAAGCGCTTCTCTCTAGGTTAATTTGTTTCTGTTTTGGGGAAGCTTACAGGACCAAGTGCCCTGTGCCCAAACCGAAGTCGCGGCACTAAAAGCTAAAAACACAAGTAAAGGGTATTTCATGTTGTAAACATTTGATTGTTGAAGTTGAACAATGTTTAGCTCTATGTTTGATACCCACAGATTGCCTAAGTTTTTAATCTATTCAACTAGGGTGAACATAGGCTAACACCCATACAAAATTATATTAATGTTCGTTGATGTGCAAATCAATTTCTGTTGCAGGCATGTTAATTTATCGAGAAATCTCGTGCGCGCACAGCGTCCACTTTTACCCCGTTTTTCCATGATGGTCATCGCAATGCGCATGAAGCCCTCCGTGTGCGATTGACGAGGCGATTTTTTAACGTACAGTTCAAAAAGAGCGCCTTGAGGTCAGAAAAATCCGTGGTGTTGTCTGAGCAATGCGGCTCTTGTTTCGCGTTGAGGGTCGCCATAAGCGGTTCAGGTTGAGTAGGAAGTATGTATTAGAATGATTGGATAATAATATGAATTGCTCGCGGCGAATCAAAATTGATCTTTATCTCATTGACTGAGCGCCAATTGTTAGCACCAATCGGGCACTTAAAACGCTACAGGGAACTGAAGATGGCGTACGCTAGGCCCGCACCAGCCCCGTCTCCGTAATCAGCGCCTCTTCCTGGTATTCATAATCCGTGTTTACGGCCCATAAATCGTGCTCGGCGCCCCGGACGTTTTCAGCCGCCAGGATACCCATCAGCAGGCTGTGGTCCTGGTTGTTGTACTTAAATGCACCGTAGCGCCCGATCACCTGCAGGTTCTGCACCTGCTGTAAATACTCGACCACTGGGCGCAGTTGCTGCTGATAGCCCAGTTCGTAGACCGGGTAGCAACGTTTGATGCGGTGCACATGCGCATTGCGGATCGGGGTCTCGCGGTCGATGAGTTTGGTCTGCAACAGGTCGCTTTTCGCTTGCTCAATGAGCTTGGCATCGGGCTGTTGCCAGAGCGTGTCGTCGGGGTTGCACCAAATTTCGAGCGCCAAAATCGTGTCTGCTGGCTCCTTCACATGCGTCGGCCGCCAGTTGTTAAAGTTGGTGATGCGCCCAACGCGCAAGCCCGGCGAGTGTACATACAGCCATTGGTCGGGAAACAGATGGTTGGCCCCGACGCGCAAAAAGACCAGAATTGTACTCCGAAACTTGAGTTGGCGCGTGGCGGCCACGACCTCAGGCGGGGCCTCAGGCAGCCGCTCGCTCAGCAGCGTGAGGGGCATGGAGCTGATGAAATGCCGATAGCGCAAGACGCTGCCGTCGTCAAGCACCAGCGCTTTGGCGTGGTGGCCCTGGGTGTCGATACGCTGCACGGGTGTGTTGAGTAGCAGCCGCCCCCCGAGCGCCTCAAAGTCGATGGCCATGCGCTCGTAGACACTGCCGGTGCCGCCTTTAGGGTAGGCAAAGCGGTCGACAAGGGTCGTGTGCTTGCTGCTGGACTGCAACTTGAACGCGTTGGCAATCGCGGAAGTCAGCGACAGTTTTTTGATGCGTTGGGCCGCAAAATCAGCATCCAGTTGCGAGGTCGGGATGCCCCACAGCTTTTCGGAATACGACTTGAAAAACAGCTCGAACAGCCGACGGCCAAAGCGTCGCACGACCCAGTTTTCGAAGCTGCCATCGTCGCGAACCGGGCTGATTTTTTGCAGGCCGTAGCTCCAGACGCTGCGCAGCGCTTCCCAGGGGCCAATGCGACGCAGCGTGTTGCTGGCTTGCAGGGGGTAGTAGAACAGCTTGCCGTTGTAGTAGATACGCGTCAGGCGTTCGACCATGTGGTAGTCTTTGCCGACGACCTCCAGCCAGAGCTGATTCACGCGGGGGTCGCGGCTGAAAAAGCGATGCGGGCCCAAATCGACCCGTCGACCCCACAGCTCGATGCTTTTCGAAAGCCCACCGACCTGCCCGCTGGCCTCGTACAAATCGACCGCCACACCGGCTTTTGCCAGCTGGTAGGCCGCAGCCAACCCGGCTGGCCCAGCGCCGATGACGGCGACGCGGTTGGCGGTGTCTGTCTCGGAAGTCGAACCTGCGGCCATGGCGCGAAGTTACACAGAATGCTTCGCCGAGTGCTATTCGCGCCCACGGTTGTAACTTGCAAGTATGAAGCAATGCGCTCACCTGCTACCGTTCCTGTTCTTGCTGAGTCTGGCGAATGGCGGTTTCGCCCAGCCCGAGCCGGATTTACCCAAAGGCACTAACCTGCGCTGGGACCCAAGTTATGAACTGGTGTTCGAAGACAACTTCGAGGGCGATTCGGTGGACCTCGGCAAATGGATGGACAGCACACATTGGGGCACCGTCATTCCCAAAGACCCCGAAAAAGACAACTGCCCCGAGGGCGCTACGGAAACCGTCATCCAGGACACCCGTAGCCGCTGCATCTGGAACACCACCCGCACACCCATGCCCGACCAACCGCCGGTTTACCAGCGCGATGGCCAGCTGACCGTGAGTGGTACGGAAGGCCCTATCGACTGCTATTGTTACGCCAACTGGGACCGCAAACACCTGCACAAAGACGGCCCCTGCAAACGCGACTACGGCGCGGGTTGGCTCAACTCGCGGGAGTGCTTCAAGTACGGCTACTTCGAAATTCGCTCGAAAATACCCCCGCCCAGCCCCCAAACCGACGGCGTGGGGGCGGCTTGGTGGCTGTTTCACGACGATGTGGTCTGCAACACCCGCGAGACCAACGAGATGTGCTATGCGGAGATCGACATGTTCGAAATGGACCACCTTGGTGGGTTCAAGCCGCACATTCACGCGAACACCAAGCTCGGCGAGACCCAGGCCGGGCAGGACAGCTGCGCCGGCCCGCATGTGTTTTCATTGCCCGACCAGCTGCACCCCGTGAAGTGGCCGCAGCACACCGACAGCGCCTGGCACACCTACGCCGTGGAGTGGACACCTCGCACCATTCGCTTCCTGATCGATGGTTATGTGTACGCCGAGCGCTGTGGCGACGCGACCTATCCCGTCTGGCAGTTCGACCCGATGTACATCGTGTTTTCCATCAACGTGAACTTCATGAAGACCTGCGTGACTGAGCAGACGGTCTTCCCCTACAACTGGGTCGTGGACTATATCCGCGTCTGGCAGATCCCCGGACTCGACGAAAACCCCCGCCTGGCCAAGCGCAAACACGCCCGCTGCAAATGCCGCAAATGGCGCAAACATCCGTATTACGACCAGCTTAACCGCAAGCCTAATGATTGTGGCTGCCGGGGGGAGTGATTGCTGATCGCTCAGTATAGCCCGCCGATGGGCCGGTCGTTCCAGCCGGGTTGGCGCGGGAAGCTGGGGAGCGTATCGGGCAGGCTGGTGTGCCCAATGGTGTCGGTCAGCGCTTCCATGAACGCGACGATGTCGTTCATTTCCTCCCAACTGAGCAGCAGCGGCTCGGCGTCGAGCGTCTGGCCCGGCACGCGGTAACCTCGCCCACGGCCACCACCTTCGTTGTAGAACTCCACAACGGCGATGAGCGCATCGAAGCTGCCATTGTGCATGTAGGGCATCGTGAGCGCGCTGTTGCGCACGCTCGTCGTTTTGAAGGCGTGCCTGTAGGCCTCGGCTTTCATGTAGTTGTAACGGCCAAGGTCTGGGCTCAGCTCGGCGACGCCGTCTTCGGTGGGCACACCAATGATTTCGCTCTCGTTTTCAACGAAATAGGGCGGCACCAATCCGTTGAACACCGGCGGGAAGTGGCAGGTGCCACACGCCGCTTTGCCCATGAACAGGTCGTAGCCGGCAACGACGTTCGAGTCTGGCTCGATCTCGCCCCGGATCATCTGGTCGAACGGGCTTTTGAGCGCCACCAGCGTACGGATGTACTCGGCCAGGGCGGTGTTCATCAGCGGGACGTCGATCTTGTCCACGGGCTTGCCCATGGCCTCACGGAAGAGCGCCAGGTAGCCCGGGCTCTGATTCAGGCGCTTCTCGAGCGAGTCGCGTGTCATGCGAAACTCCTCGTGGTTCTGGAAGACCTTCGGCGACTGCTCATCCAAAAAGCGCGCCGCCAGGTCGTAGCGATACGCCCGGCTGAGCGCCGCGTTGAGCATGGTGGGGGTGTTGCGCAGCTCGGTGGGCTGTTTGTCGAAGCCCAGTGCCTGTCGGCGGCCGTCGCTGAAGCCCTGTGCCGGGTCGTGGCAAGACCCACACGCGCGCTGGTTATTGAGCGAGAGGATGGGGTCGTAGAACAGTAGCCGACCGACGCTTGCCAGTTTGTCATTGGGCTCTCGCGCCCACCAGGGGGCGAATTCATGCGGGCGGATGAGCGTGGAATCGTACAGTCCGGCAGCGCTGTAGTTGAGGCTGGTGAGCTTGGGCGCTGACGCGCGAAAATGCAGGCCGGAGTTCTGGTGGAAATCTCGAAATGATTCCGAAAGTGGATTGAGATAGTCGCGCGTGAAGTAAAACGCGCTGAAGTCGTCTGCCAAAACTGCGGTCTTGGCAAGCTCGAGTTGTCGTATGACAACCGGCGCAATGGCCTCTTCGGTTTCAATGTTCGCCCCCAGCAATCGCGTGAGGATTTGCAGTTCATCCAGCGCGATTGCCGCTTCTTCATTGCCTCGACCAAGCACGGGCGAATCGAAATCCGAGATGGTCATCGAACCGATGCGCAAAATTTCATGGCGCATGGCCTCAATGTACATATCCGGTAGCGGCGGGTACTTGCGCTGCATTACTGCATGGCGGTGCAGGCGGTCGCGCATGAACTTCGTGTGGTGCTGCACGCGGGCGTGGATATCGTCGAGCGGCATGCCATCGAACAGCTCTTCTTCGAGCACCTGCAGGCCGATGGGTTCGAACTCCTGAAATGTGCTAACGCCCTCCTCGTCGGGCTCAATCACCGGCAGATTCGCGCCATTGAACCAGCGGTGCCACTGCGGACTGAAATGCTGGATCATGAATTCGACGCGCTTGAACGCATCGCGGGCATCCACCCAACGATTTTGCAGCACTTTCACCGACTTGCGCTCCACAGCCGCCGATTCCAGTTGTGCCAGTGTCGTATCGAATTGCTCCACGCGCTGCATTTGATATTCGAGCAGTTGTTGCTGCAAAGGCAAGTCGTCATTCGTGCGAGGCGGCAAAAACGCCAGGCTCAGCACCCCCGCCAGGGCGATAAAGACCGATGTCAGGCGCAGATATCCGTTCTTTTTCATGTTTCGCTGCATTCAAGCTTAATCTACGGCATCAGTGTTAAGCAAATGCTAAGGGCAATGCGTAATTTCAGCCAAGTGGCCGTTTCGGTCGTATTTAGACTGGCTTTAAGCTCAACCTCAATGTCCCTCCACGCCCTCATCTCAGACTTCATCCAGCGTTTTGGTCCCCGCCTGGCCGGCACCGAAGCCGAAACCCTAGCTCAGCGTCACATGATGACGCTGATGCAACCCCTCGCCACCACCGTGCGTGAAGAGCCCTTCAAGGCGGCGCTGCGGGCAAAATTCGCAGCGCTCAAACCGCTCGTGCTACTGTTCTGGATCAGCATCGGGCTCTACTGGCTGTCCATCCCGCTGGCGCTGGGCGTGGCGGCGGTCACGGCGGTGTTGTATCTGCTGCACTTCGTGCTCTACCGCCAGGTGCTCGACCCTCTGTACAAGCAGATCGAATCGCGCAACATCGTGGGTGTGCTCGAGCCCAAAGGCGAGGCGAAACGCACCTTCATTTTCAGTGGGCACATGGACAGCACCCGCGAGTTCATCTGGTGGTATCGCCTGGGGCACATCGCAGCGGTGCTGATGGTCGTGGGCGGCGTGCTGATGGTCTTCTACCCGATTTTCCTGGGGGTCGCGATGGCCATGCGAGAGCTCGACGCGACTGCCTTCAGCGGCTTCATCGACTGGGTGTGGCTGGGATTTGCCATCCTAGCGCCCATCAATGTCCTGTACTTCAATATCCACGGGCGACAGGTGGTACCCGGTGCGCAAGACAACCTCAGCGGGTGCGTCTGTGCCTATGGTGCTTTAGAAGCGCTGAGCGATGAGGGCGAATCGAGCCTCGAACACACGCGGATTATGGCCGTCAGTTTCGGTGCCGAAGAGACCGGCCTCAAAGGCTCGAAAGCCTTCGTGCAGCAGAATTTGGCGTGGCTGAAAGCCAACAACGTGAGTGTGATTAACCTCGATGGCATCATGTACCGCGATGCGATTAACATCATCTCCAAAGAGCCGATGACGCGCGTAAAATACCCGCCCAAACTGCTCAACGAACTTCAGTCTGCTTTCGAAGCTGAGGGGCTCCAGCCGCAACAAACCCCGCTGCCCATCGGTGCAACAGACGGCTCGGCGTTCGGACTGAAGGGCATCGATGCGACCTCAGTGGTGGCCTTCCCAATGGAAAAACTGCACCCCACCTACCACACCCGCCGCGACACCCCTGAGCATATCGAACCCGAGATGCTCGAGAAAATGCGCGATGTACTCGTGCGTCTGGCACGGGAGGCGGATGAACGCCTGAATTGACCCCCTAGTCATCCTTCCGCCCTGCGGTCGTCAGGATGACTTAAGTTTAAATTGAAATGAGGCTTAGCCACCGAAGCTCTTAACCGTATCGACGAACACCCGCGCGTGGTCGGGCTTCACGTTGGGCAGGATACCGTGGCCGAGGTTCGCGATGTACTTCTGCACCCCAAAGCGGCTGACCATCTCGCGGGTGCGGCGCTCGATTTCTGCGGGCGGGCCCAGCAGCACGGCCGGGTCCAGGTTGCCCTGCAGCACCATTTCGTTTTGCGTGGCCGCGCGGGCGGTCTCCGGGGCGCCGGGGGTGTCGCCGTGAAGGCAGATCGAGTCC
>CAZTEZ010000171.1:0-6836 GCA_964611815.1 uncultured Bacteroidia bacterium
TGGCAAGGCGAACACCACGGATATTTTCGGCGGTGGCGAGCAGGCGCCGCACGTCAAACTGACAGGTCACCGCGTGCCCATTTTCTGCGAAGAGCAGGGCATCGGCCGGGGCGACCAGCCGATTACGCGCTGGCTGAACCTCGCGGGTGTCGCCGGCGACGAGTGGACGAGCTACAAACCGCTGCCGTATTTCATCACGACCGACAAGCGCGCGCTGCAGGTGCAGGCCGTGCGCAAACGCGGAGAGGAGGCCACGGCGAAAGTCATCGCGGATTTCACGAACGAGCGCCGCATGCACTTCGAAATCTGGAGCGACGACACGACCACCAACATGGCGCGTATCGTGATTCGCCACCGCGATAACCCGCTGGATCTCGTCGGCACCTTCGTCGAAAAAAACCTGCTCCCGCACCTACCCGACTGGGCCTACGGCACCTGGATGGGCCTGCAAGGCGGGCGTTCGGTCGTTAGTGGTTGGGTGGCGGCGGCACAGCGCGCGGGCAACCCTGTGCGGGCACTCTGGATACAAGACTGGAGCGGGCGGCGCAAGACGAAGTTCGGCTCGCAGCTCTGGTGGCGATGGATGCCCGACAAGAGTATCTACTTCGATTTCAGGCAGTTCCTGCAGCAAATGAAGGCCGACAGCGTGTACGTGCTCGGCTATGTCAACCAGTTTCTGGCCGACGAAGGCGGCTTTTACGGCACGGCCAAACAACGGGGCTACCTCGTCAAAAATGCGAAGGGCGAGGACTACGAAATCAAAACGCCGGGCTTCCCCGCCGTGCTCGTCGACCTGTTCAACCCAGAGGCGTACAACTGGCTGAAGCGCACGATTCAGGAGCAGATGATCGACCCTGGCATGTACGGCTGGATGGCCGACTACGGCGAGTGGCTACCGGAAGACGCGTACGTTTACAACACCGACTATCACCCCGATTCCAGCCACGCGCAGTATGTGAAAGCCGGCCTCAGCAAGCACAACGAATACCCGATGCTGTGGGCGAAACTGAACTACGAGGCCGTGAAAGAACGCGGCATGCTTGACAGCATCGTGTTTTTTACGCGCAGTGGGTGGGTCGGCAGCGAGGATTACAGCACGGCCTTCTGGGCGGGCGACCAGATGGTCGATTGGGGCGAAAACGACGGTCTGAAAAGCACGGTGCCGCTGCTGCTGAGTAGTGGGTTTTCGGGTATGACAATCAACCACACAGACATCGGCGGGTACACGACCGTCACGAAAGCCTGGATGAACTACCGCCGCAGCCGGGAGCTGCTCCAACGCTGGATTGAGCTAAACGCCTTCACGCCGATTTTCCGCACCCATGAGGGGCTGATTCCGGAAGAAAACGCGCAAGTCTACCGCGACACCGCCATGGTGAAGTTTTTCGCGAAGTTCGGGCGCATCCATTACGCCCTGAAGCCCTACCTGAAAGCGGCCGTCAAAGATGCGCGCGAAAAAGGCTGGCCGGTCGTGCGCCACCTTTGGCTGCACTACCCCACCGACTCGACGGTGCGCGAGCTGGAACATCAGTTTCTGCTGGGACCGGATATTCTCGTGCTACCTGTACTGGACAAAGGCGCTGAGGAAGTGACAGGCTACTTACCCAAAGGCGAATGGACGCATTTATTCACGGGCGAGGACTGGCCGGGGGGCAACTTCATCACGTTTGACACGCCAATCGGTGAGCCAGCGGTGTTTATTCGCAAGGATTCGGAGTGGCGGGAGAAGCTACTGGAAGGTGTTAAAGCCGCTGTGGAGTGGAAGCGCCAAAACTGAACCAGGATTTAGAGGATTGTGGCAGGATGTTCAGGATTTCGAATACTTAACTGGTACCTCCTGAGCCCCCAGTTAGTCATCCTGAGCTGAGCCTGCCCTGAGCAAGGTCGAATGGGTCGAACGGAAAGGGCCTACAACCCTGATAGTGCGCCCCGTAGCACGAGGAGGCCCTTCGCCGAAGCGGCTCAGGATGTAACTGTCTGCCAATCCTGAAAATCCTGTCCCTAATCCTATCAATCCTGGTTCAAATCTTTAAAATAAAAAAGGGCTCAACCGTTACCGACGAGTGAGCCCGAATGACGCACTAGCAATACGAACAGAATTATCTGTTATTTTTAGCCTTGCCTGTCACAGGGTTGGCTGTCTTCCTAAGTCTTACGCTGTAAAATTGGTGAACGCGGGCTAGCGAGTAAAAACAGACTTCCAAAAAGCCGAAAGATAGTTTTTTGATCAGGGTATGAAGAAGTCGAAATTTTGGCTAATTTAGGGCTGAAAGCGGCGATTGCCTATGCGAAAAATAACCGAACTGATTGATGTGCTTGACCCCGCCACCCGGCGCTCGGTCTACATTCAGGTGCGCAACACGTCGGCGAAAAAGAAAAGCCGTCGGCTCGACCTGCTGAAGTCCATGATCGCCGCTGCCGATGCCGAGGAGCTCAACGCTTTCGAGGCGCAGGAATTCACGGCCTCCGATGAACGCCAACTGCAGTACCTCTTCCAGCAAGTGCTCGACGCGCTAGTGCGGCTCGACGACCGCGATGAGTTTCAGCTCTACGACCGCCTGAAGCATATTGATGTCTTGCTCAAATACGAGCGCTTCAACCTCGCGAGGCAGGAAATCGACCGCCTGAAGTCGGACCTACTGGAAGACAGCCAGGCGCTCGTGCGGCTACTCACCGCCCGACAGGAGGCGCTGACGATCGAGCGCAACGCTTCGCTTGATTCGCTGGAAGAGCACCACCAGAAGATCAAACACCGTCTGGAGCTCATCGACGAGTATCACCGAGAGGTGGAGTTCGAAAAAATCTACCTGGAGCTGATCTTTCTGCATGGCAAACACCCCCGCGGCTCTGGCAAAGACACCATTTTGCAGGCACTGAAAGGCATTGACCTCGAACGACTTGAGCTTGTCAACAAGCACAACTTCGTGCAGACTGTCTACTACCATCGTTCGAAGTCGCTGGTGCACAGACTGAAAGAAGAGCCGCTGGAAGCCGCTGAACAGCTAGAGCAGTTGAAAGCACTCATTGGCAAAACGCTGCGTGAGCATCCGGAGAAGCGACACGAGTATGTAGAAACCAGCTACGAGCTAGCCTTCTGCTACATCCATGCGGGCGACTACGATGCGTTTAAGCGCGAGTTGGATTCGCTCTACACGGTCGTGCAAGACACGCCACAACACGTGCAACACGAGCTATTTTCGGCGTATTTGTATGTGATGACCACCACGGGCGCCGTGCAGTTCAAAGAGAAGGAAAACGCCCTGAATGGCAAGCTCCTGGCTGCTGCAGAGGAGTTTATCTTGACGCCCGACCGCCACCGCAATCTGCATCTGCGCCAGACGATTTTGTTCCTGTTCTCAGTCATCTATGCGTACCGGCAGGATTTCGACAAGGCCCTGAGCTTCGCTAACCGCTGCTACAACACCGAGGATATTTTCAAGCGCCCGCAGCTGTACTTGCACCTGCAATTTTTCCGGGTCTTCTGTGCCATGATGACCGATAGCTGGGATTTCGCAGAGCACACGCTCAATCAGCTGGTTTATTTCTCGGAAAAAGAGCAACTCCACCTCGACCGGCTGAAGCCCTTTCTGAAAGTGCAGCGCGCCGCCCTGCAACACACTGACCGCCAACGACTCGTACGCGAGTTGCAAGAGGCGCTTGCGCTTGATAACGGCTTCCCAGAAGAGCGGTTCATGGACCTCGACTGGCTGCTTGAGCAGCTTATCGAACAATAGCGTCCGGCGCGTTTTAACATTTCAGCGCTTAAACATGAGGCACACGGACTTCAGTAGCCATACAGCTGTTAATCCGTTGGCTTTTTGTAGTTTTGCGGCTCACTAGCGGAACCTGAGCCAACGGCGCATCGTTTGGCGCTGACAGACCGCTAGTTGAATAGCATTACTATCGAGCATACCCCGCTCTTTCATTTGCCCATATCTGATCTCCACACACCTTGAACGTACAGGAAGAAAGCCGCGAGAAAAACGTTGCGAAAATCGCCGTCACCATTGGCGTAGACGACTATAAACCCAGCTACGAGAAGCAGCTGAAGCAATACCGCAAACAGATGAACGTCCCGGGTTTCCGACCGGGCACCGTGCCCATGGGCATGGTTAAAAAGCGTGTGGGCATGCAAGTGCTGACGCAGGAGGCGTTCGAGATTGGCTACAAAGCGCTGAACGAGCACATCGAAGCAAACGAGATGAAAGTCTTCGGCCAGCCCGTAATCGTGGAGACGGACCTCGGCCAACTCGAGCCTTACGATCAGCAGGAGTACACGCTCGACTTTGAAGTCGGCCTGATCCCGGAGTTCGACATTAACCCCGACAGCCTGCCGAAAGTCACGGAGTATGAGATTGATGTGACCGAAAAGGATATCGATGACCTGCTCGAGCTGCAGCAGTACCGCGAAGGCGAAAAGTCGCCTGCGGATGCGGTCGCTGACACCTCAGACAAAGTGCAGGAGCTCACGGGTAACTTCGTGTTCGTAGACGATAAAGACGAGGAGGGCAACGACAAGCAGATCACGCTGGACTTCGTGACGCTGCACTACAAAGGCTTCACCTCGAAACTTGTCGGCAAAAAGGACGGTGAGACCATCGACACCAACTTCGGCGAGTTTTTTGAAAAGGACTTCACCGCCGCCAATGTGCTGCAAGTGCCGTTGACGTTTTACCGCAACGAACTGAAGGACAAACCCCTGAAGTTCACGTTGACGAAAATAAGCGACATCGAAAAAGCCGAAATGGACAGCACGTTTTTCGAGAAGCTAGGTGGCCCGCAAGCGGCTGAGCTGAGCCAGGAGGACTTTCGCGAGAAGTACCGTGAGGCCATGCAACAGAGCTACGAAGAGCGCGCCAAAAACATGTTCCACTTCGAAATGCAGAAGGCCGTGATTGACAACGCGGGTTTCGAAATCGACGAGGAGTTCGTGACGCGCATGTTTCTCTCGCGTATGGAAGACGTCGACAATGTACGCGACCTGCACGAGAAGTACCCCAACTACGTCTGGGACTACAAAGTGGCCGTGTCTCTTGAGCGCATGCGCGAGTTGTACCCCGAGCTGGAGGTGACGGACGAAGACATTAAGGAATCTGCAGCGAGCGAGATTCGCCAGATGTTCGGTGGCGTAGAAGTGGCCGACCCGGCTGCCGAAAGCGCTGAAGTGACGGATACCGACCTGGATGAAAGCGACAACAGTAGCGAAGACAAGCCCGATGCAGAAGGCAGCGACCTGCCCGCCGAAGAGCAGGCCGACGACCAGCCTGCTGCTGAGCCCGCCCAAAACCCGCTGGCCGACCCGCAGTTCATCAACATGTACGCCGAGCGAATGCTTGGCGACGAGCAGTATGTTAGCCGCCAGCGCAACAAACTGCAAAACGACAAGCTGTTCGACTTCCTGAAAGGTAGAATGAACATCGAGAAAGTGACCGCGGACAAAGAAAGCTTCGACGAAGCCTACGCGGAAGGCCTGGACGAGCAGGTTTAAGCTTAACCAAGAGCTGGCAGCAAACTGCGCCCTTTTGTCAGAAAACGAGGTGCCTGAAGAAGTGTCAGGTTTTCGGCATCATTTTCTCAGTGCCCGCGTTAGGCAATGCATACGGTAGCGCTTTTTGATGTTATCGCTTACATTTACGCGCACCGCCTCACACACGAACCCTTCACTCAACGCATATTAAACGTCTACAATCATGACTGAATTCGAAAAGTACGCCACCGGCCACCTCGGCATGAACAGCCTCGCGCTGCACGATTACAAGACGAAAAAGCGCATGGACCCACGCGCCCTGACGCCCCACGTCATCGAAGAGCGCCAGATGAACATCCAGGCCATAGACGTGTTCTCGCGCCTGATGCGCGACCGCCTCATCTTTTTGGGCACCCCGGTTGACGACTACGTGGCGAATGTCATTATGGCACAGCTGCTCTTCCTGGAGAACGCCAACCCCAAGAAAGACGTGATGATCTACATCAACTCGCCGGGCGGCTCGGTCTATGCCGGCCTGGGCATTTATGATGTCATGCAGTATATCAAGCCGGATGTCGGCACCGTCTGCACCGGCATGGCTGCGTCGATGGGCGCTGTGCTGCTCGCTGCAGGCGAAAATGGCAAGCGCTCTGCACTGCCCCACTCGCGGGTGATGATCCACCAGCCGATGGGCGGTGCACAAGGTCAGGCCTCTGATATTCAGATTGTTGCCGAGCAGATTTTGAAGACCAAGAAGGAGCTCTACGAGATTCTGTCGACGCACACTGGCCAGCCGTTCGAGAAAATCGAAAAGGACTCTGACCGCGACTACTGGATGAGCGCGAAGGAAGCGCAGGAGTACGGCTTGATCGACGACTTGATCGAATACGACATCAAGACGCCGGACAAAAAGAAGTGAGCTACTGAGTGAATTCAGTAGGATTCCTTTACTTGAGATTGCAAATCCATTCCCCTCCGCTTTGGCGAAGCAAAACAACACCAACGCATTAACGTATTGCTCGTTCTGTGGTCGCAGCAGCGACCAGGTTGACATGATGATTAGCGGCATGAAAGGCGCTTACATCTGTAACTACTGCGTCGAATCGGCCCACGAGCTGGTGATTGACGAGCTCCGCCAAAGCCAGGGGGCGGTCTCGCTGGAATCGCTGCGCAAACTGAAGCCCAGCGACATCCTGAAACATCTCGACGAGTACATCATCGGCCAGGTGCGCGCCAAGCGCGTGCTCTCCGTCGCGGTGTACAACCACTACAAACGCCTGCTGCACATGCAGCAGCAAAAAGAGGAGGACGTGGAGCTCGAAAAGAGTAACATCCTGCTCATCGGGCGCACGGGCACCGGTAAAACGCT
>CAZTEZ010000172.1:0-6821 GCA_964611815.1 uncultured Bacteroidia bacterium
CACGTATTCTAACAGAATACGTGTGCGGATGTACGAAGTGGGCTCAGGCGTTACGACCGGCGCGGACCCAAACAACCTGCCTGCCGCCAACCAATTTGGTTTGCTGACGATGGGGTCTACCGCCAGCCTGAACGATGTCTTTTCTTGCGAGGCCCGCATGAGCAACTATGCACCTTGCGGTACGGTTATCCCTGCTTCTGGTGAGGTTTCGATCGGTAGTAATGACTATGACCTCAACACCTGGTTCACTTTCGAGGTGCCAGCAGCCGGGCATGTGCGTTTCGACCTGGGTTATATGTGGGCACCTTCTGTGGGCATGCGTTTGTTCTCGGGCGATGTATCGGCAGTTGGTTGCGGTGGCCTCACGCCTTACAGCGAATGGCTTGGCGAGCGAACTGAATACTGTCTGCCGGCCGGTACCTACTCCATTCAGGTATTGGGTCAAAACAATCCCCCCCAAGCCCATAGTTACAGCACGCACTTGGGTCGAAATGTTAACCTTTCGATCACTACGGAGCAAGTCGCCCTGGGCGACTATGGCCTGCACACCAGCGCAGATATCGAAGACGTGAACGGCGGTACTCCCCTGCCCGATGGCACGACGATCACGACAGACACGGATTACCTAGACTGCCGCACAACGGTCTTACCGCAAGGTGCCAACTGCGGTGGAACGGCTACCTTCCCCATCAATCGTGCGATTTACCGTCGCATTGAAATCGATCAGGATGGGATTCTGGTCGTCGGCGGTGGCAACTGGCAGCGTCTGCGCTACCACCTCTACCGCGGCGATGCCGCAACAGCGCCGGTCGTCGGGGGGGAGCTGACAGGACTCATTGACCAGGCGGGTTGCCAAAGCCTGTCTTGGCCAATGCGCGTTTGCGTGACGCCGGGTACGTACACCCTCGTCTCCTTGGGCGCCGACAACGACGTGACCCATGGCGACAACCCCTGGGTGCGTTTTGAGACTTTCGCCACCAGCCCATATTTCAACCCCAGCACACCCGAGGTCTTGCCGACTTTGAGCATCAGTAATCCCACCGTAACGGCCACGCCGGTGCAGATTACTTGCGATGACAACCCCATGGATATTTTGGGCAACCCACCCTGTAGTGGGGCCACCAAGCAGGTTTATCGTGAGATTTTCCTGGATTACGACTTGCTGGTGAGCTTCAGCAACCTGTTCAATAACTTCTACAACGCCGACGGCTTTGTTCGCCACCGAATCTTCAGCGGTCGCATCAGCGACGGCTCATTAACAGGCTTGTATCGCGATTGTTTCACGAGTTTTACCGATTGCATGCCCGCCGGTTGGTATACAGTTGTAACTTACTCTAACGGCGAGGACTTTGTTTCGCCAGAATACACTGCTGGTCGCGGCGAAAATATTGGCTCCGAGACGTACTGGCGCATGACCGTCGACCCGGATGTGCAGCTGTTTGGCGGTGACATTGCAGATGCCGATCCCACGGCGCTGACAACGCCCGTCGATTGGGACCCTGGCACTTCTCACACCCCGCAATACCCGCAATTGCATCAGTCGGTTACACTGCCGACTGAGCACTGGGATTGCGCCGACAACCTCCCGCTGCCTGCGGGGATTACCCCTTGCACGCCCTCGCACAACCGTGTGAGCTTTCGGGTGTTCGAGATCACCCGCCCGAGCTACGTGTACATCACCGGTATTAGTGGGTCAGGGATGCAGTCTCGCCTTTACCAGGGCGATTTGCGCAGCCAGGCACCACCGTTTACTGTTGAACTCGAGTGTATTACCAACGAGATGCGTCTTTGCGTAGCGCAAGGGGTCTACACGCTGGCGACGTTTGGCTCTGATGCGAACGTGGGTAGTAACTTCACCCCTCGTATTTACGTCGACTCGACCGGCACCAGCAAGTACGACCACGCATCGAATGCCTATGATTTCGGCGAAATTCCGAACGACGACACGGAGTATCTTGCTGCGCCAGGTGCACCGTTAGATGCGCTGGGCAATCCAGAGAGTAACGACTTCTTCCTGTGCAGCACCGGCGCCAACACCTCTGACCCGCACAACAACTGCCCGGTAGGTCAGCGTCCGCCGCCCAACTCGTTGCCCTCTCCGACCAATCCGCTGCGTAACCTTTGGTACACCTTTACGGTAGACGGGCCAGGCAGGGTGCATGTCAGCGTCTATAACCGCACGCCCGGCAAAGGCTCACGCTCGCCGTTCACAATTTACCGCATGACTGGCGGCACCGGCTTGCCCATCGACTCGACAGCTGCCAACCTGGAATATGTGGCGACCAGCACCACAAGTTGGTGGTGCGGCAACCTGCAGACCGTCAACTTCTTCCGTGACCCGTGTACGGCAACTAGCCTCGATCGATACGTGGTGGTGGTGAATAACCATTCGAGCAACGAGCCGAATGTGCAAATTGATGTCGGTGTGCGATTTGAACCCGCGCCCAACGGCACAATTGCTTATGACCATTATTCGACGGCAAACGCCATCACAGGCAACCCCACGACCAGCTGCCAACCGCCCTACGCCAACGACACCCTTGCGCCGGGCACCTTCACGGGCTGCGAGGCCGATCTGACGTGCGCAACACGCGACGTTACCGACCAGGTTTTGGGCTCTTGCCATGACGATAAAACGGTTTGGTATACATTCTCTATTGATTTTAGCGGTCAGATTCGTTTGAACCTCGACCGCCTGATCGCCGGTACGACGGGCTACAACAACCAACAGATTCGTTTGTTCAGATCTGTAATACCCGGTGACAGCACGTTCTCCGGCCTGGTTGCAGTGCCCTTATCCAGCATTAGTTGGGACAACCCGGATTTCATGCCAGGCACGTCGCACAGCTGGGGTGAAGGCTGCGTAGAGCCCGGGCGCTACTACATTATGGTCACCGGTTGTGCCGGTAGTACCGAGTCGGTCGTGCCGCGCATTTGGCTGGAAGAGCAGAACGGCGACCTCTGCGGCCGCCCTGGTGAAATCACAGTCACTGGCCCCGGTAGTTACTCAGAAACGCTCACGGTTGATTGCCACACCATTGGCGAGGGCCCGGGTGAAGATGGCACGAACATGGGCTGCCTGGGTACGCCCGCAGGCTACAAGAGCCAGTGGGTGCGCGTGGAAGTGAACACCACGGACACGGTCGATATCGACGTTGAGCTGGTTGAAAGCACCAACGTAACCGGTGGACAGATTCGTTACCGAGTCGGCACGGGCGATTGCGCGTCGATGACGTTCGACAACTGTGTGCAAGAGGGTACGTTCATTATCCTGAACCTGGAGTGTCGCCTCGCGGGGGATTACTGGATCCACTCCATCGTACCTGAAAATGCCACAGGAACGATCGAGTACCGCGTGACCGTGACTGAATCTTCGGAAAGCGATTGCGATCCTGTGGACCCGGATATGCCGGTGGCCAATTTCACGTACACCGCGACTTGCTTGGGCGTGCCGGTTACCTTCGACAACCAGTCGACCCAGGGCGACAGCATTGAGTACTTCTGGGACTTCGGCGATGGCATCACCAGCACGGCCTTTGAACCGATTCACAACTACGCGGTCGCCGACACCTATCTGGTAACGCACGTCGTGACGGACTACTTTGAAGGGGACACGCTGCGCGATACGCTTGTTCGGCAGGTGATTATTGAGCCTAAGCCGAACACGTTTGTTGATGGCCCGGCGACCGTTATTGCCGGCCAGCCGTTTAACCTGACGAGCGTGACGACCAACCTCAACGACAATCCGATTTACTACTGGAACTTCTGTGCGGGTGGGCCTTGCGAGGCCAGTCCGGCGACTTTCACCGGTGAAGTGCCCCCACCCCTGACCTTCGAAATTGGCGGGGTGCATACGGTTTGTCACACCGTTTACAACGGCAATTGCGACAGCACCTACTGTATAGACATCAACGTTGTCTACGAAGACATTTTTGCTGGCGGTCCTTTTGACGGTCATAGCATGGCCTCACAACTTTTGGATTGTCGGGAAGATATCTGGGCGGGTGGCCCGTTTGACGGCCACAGCTCGGCCAGCGAAATTCTGGACTGCGAAGTGCGCATTTGGGCAGGCGGCCCGTATGACGGCCACAGCTCGCAATCGATTATCCAAAATTGCACGGAGAACATCTTCGCGGGTGGGCCTTACGATGGCCACAGCTCCGTTGCAGTGATTCAGAATTGCACGGAGAACATCTTCGCGGGCGGGCCTTACGATGGTCATAGCTCGGTTGCAGTCATTCAGAACTGCACTGAAAACATCTTTGCGGGTGGACCTTTTGACGGCCATAGTTCGGTCTTCATCTACGAGACCTGCACAACCACAACCATGTGGGCTGGCGGCCCTTACGATGGCCACAGCTCGGCCCTTGAGCAAAATTGCCCTA
Organism: uncultured Bacteroidia bacterium; assembly: GCA_964611815.1. Classification (GTDB taxonomy): domain Bacteria; phylum Bacteroidota; class Bacteroidia; order J057; family CAZTEZ01; genus CAZTEZ01. Next base: position 4,386 of record CAZTEZ010000172.1, read on the forward strand.
TTCCGGAGGCCATCTTCGCCGGTGGGCCATTTGATGGCCACAGCTCCGCCGCTCAGACTTTAAACTGTACTGAAAACATCTGGGCGGGTGGTCCTTACGACGGGCACAGCTCTGCCAGCCAGATCTTGAACTGTACGGAGAACATCTGGGCGGGTGGCCCGTATGATGGCCACAGCTCGCAGTCAATCATTCAGAATTGCACGGAGAACATCTTCGCCGGCGGACCGTATGATGGGCACAGCTCTGTCGCGATATACGAAAGCTGCGAGGTGCTGATTTGGGCGGGTGGCCCGTATGATGGCCATAGTTCACAGTCGATCATCCAGAATTGCACGGAGAATATCTTCGTGGGTGGTTCGTATGATGGCCATGGCTCGGACGTTCTGTATTGTGACAAGCCCAACATCTTCGCTGGCGGGCCGTATGACGGTGCTGATGTCACCTTCCGCTATTCATTTGACGCGCGAGGCGACACCGTCTGTCCGCAGAACCCCGCGACACTCGTAGCCAATTCGCTCGTCGATTGGTACGCCGTACCGACTGGTGGTACGCCGCTGGCATCCAATACGGACACTTACGTGACGCCGCCGCTCGACCACACCCGGATCTACTACGTAGAATCACCCTGTGCGCCGACGCCAAAAACCATGTCGGGCAACCGCACGCCGGTTATCGCGCATGTGCCCGGTCGCATCACGCCGATGTTCGACATGAGCGCGGCTTGTGAAGGCGAAGTCGTGAACTTCTACAACCAGACCACCGTGGCCGGTGCGCCTTCGGCGAGTATCGGGCCGTCTGCACAGCTTACCTCGCTGGGCACCACGGGTATTCCAGCTTCTACGGGTACCATCTCGTTCAGCTCAGGCTATAGCAGCACGCCGAACTACCCGAACCTGCACAATGGTGTGAACGACCAGACCAACGGCTGGCGTGGTGGCAGCGCTGCTGCGCAGTCTACGCAGTGGGTGCAGATGCACTACATCTCGCAGCGCTCGGTGCGCCGTTTCTACTACTGGAACGCGACAAGCGCCACTTATCAGTACCACTCGCCACGTCAGTTGCGCCTGTATTACGCCGATGCGAGTGGCTGGAATCTGGTGAAGGTCTTCCAACCGCCCTACCCCGATAACGGTATCTACGACACCGGCATCATCGGCGAGACCTCTGGTCTGTTCGCCAACCGCTGGAAGATCGAAGTGGACGTCGAAGAGCAGTATGCGCCTGTTTGGGGTGAATTCCAGGTCTTTGATGCTGGCCCAACGATCGGCGGCAACCTGACATGGGACTTCGGCGATGGCTCTCCCCCATCAAGCGCGCCCAACCCGACGCACACCTATGCCGCTGCCGGTTCTTATGACGTGACGCTGGACGCGAATGTCCCCGGCTGCTGTAGCGACCCCCTAACGCTGCCCATCGATATTTGCCCGGCGACTCCGCTGGCCGTCACCAGTAACCGCCTGAGCGGTCGCTACCTCGACGATTCGGGTGATATTCAGCTCGACTGGGTGTGGGACGGTTCTATCGCTTACGGGCAGTTCGAAAAGCTCGTGGAAAGCGCTTTGGAGCCCATCAGCAACTTCATGACCAACCCGATCAGCACGGTGCAGACGCTTGACAAGAATGTCATCTTCGACGAGCCGAATATCTATCGTGTCACTTACTTCGACTACGATGGCGCGCCGGCTTACAGCAACACCGTCACGATTCGCCCGAGCCAACCACTGGCCGAGTACATCCGCCTCTTCCCCAACCCGACGGATCTGGAAGAGATCAATCTCTCGATTCAGCTCTCTGAGGCCGCCGATGCGGAAGTGAAAGTCTACGATAAAACTGGTCGCCTGATTTTCACGAACTTCCTGGGCGAACTGCCAAAAGGGGTGAGCACCAAGTCACTTGACATCTCGACGCTCGCCGCCGGGGTGTACATGACGCAGGTAGAGGCCAATGGCGTACGCTTCGTTGAGCGCTTTGTTAAGCTGCGGTAATACTGCCAGTTCGACTTAATGAAAAGGCGCCCAATTATGGGCGCCTTTTTTTAGGGAAGTATACGCTTATACCCAGTTTTGCGGGAAACACTCATGCATTTGTAGCGAAATAACTTGCGAAAATGCCCCATTCCACGTATATTAGAGTGTTTTTGGACTAATATCACACGAACTATCACATCTCACATGAGTCAAGACGTCACATCCCTTGAGAACCGTATCCGTACTGCAAAAGCTTTTTTGAACGCACAAGTCACTAGCTGCAAAGTTGACAGTGGCAGCACCAATCAGAATTTGCGCGAATTGGGCTACCACATGGATACTATCCACGAAATCGAACGCGTAGGTCTGCGCAATCTCAACGACATCGAGCGTGTGAAGCTCACCCGCGTTTTGGGAGTCGTTGAAGACAACATGGGCGTTCAGGTGTCTGATAACTAAATTGTCGACA
>CAZTEZ010000173.1:0-6809 GCA_964611815.1 uncultured Bacteroidia bacterium
GCCTTCCTCCTGGTTGGCGGTAATGCTAAAAACGCTGTCGAGTTTCGTGATCTCGAGCAAGTTGCGGATACTGTCTTGCGGGCCACAAATCACCATTTCGCCACCTTTGCCACGCACTTTGGTGTACAGCGTGATGAAAATCCCCAAGCCAGTGGAGTTTACGTGCTTGAGTTCCGAAAGATCGATCAGAAAGTAGGTGATGCCTTTGTCGATGTGTTGCTCAAAATCCTTTTTGAGCTTCTGGCGATCGGCTTCACTGAGCAAGCTGCCTTCGAGTTTGAAAATGGCAATCTTACCGTCTATTTCATGTTTGTACTCCATTGTTCAGCAGAGATTAAGCTAGGACGTGATGGTGAGGAAAGTCAATGAGCAGTTCGTCAAGTGAGGATCGTGTTACTTCAGGATGCAAGGCTTACGCAGTATTTGCTTCGCCGGGGTTGTTCTTGCAAGAGGGTTGCTGGCAATGCCCGTACAAGATAAGTGAGTGGTGCGTCACATCAAAGTTAAGTAATTCTCCAACCATATTCTGTGTGTCGTTCACCCGCGGGTCGCAAAATTCCAGCACCTTGCCGCACTCGAGGCAAATCAGATGGTCGTGTTGTTTGTAGCCGTAAGATTTTTCGTAGAGCGCCTGGTTCGTACCGAACTGATGCTTAGTGACTAAGTCGCACTCCACGAGCAAATCAAGCGTGTTGTAAACCGTGGCGCGAGACACCCGGTAGTTCTTGTTCTTCATGTGGATGTACAGCGACTCCACGTCGAAGTGATCGCTACGGGAGTAAATCTCTTCTAGAATCGCGAAACGCTCGGGCGTTTTGCGCTGCTTGCGGCGGTCGAGGTAGTGTGAAAAAATTTGCTTCACCTCTTCGATGCGCTCTTTTACAACTTCGGTGGGGCTATCAGGCATAACGGGTCGCGGCCACGGGGTGCCGGTTTAATCATTTCAGCGCTGCTTATTCAAGCAACTAAATTCAAGATACAACAAGTTTGCCCGTTTGCCCAATTGTATGCCTGGGGCTTGCGCTGAACTGGCAGATCAGGGGTTGACGAGCAATTGTCTGCGGTAGCGCTTGGTCAGGCCGTTGGTGTCTTGAACCAGAAGCAGAATCGCATATTCGCCCGTCTCGTGCAGCTCTGCAAGCGAGAGTTCGAGCGCCAGTTCGAAGCTCGTGAGCCCGGCTAGGCTTTGGATGTGCGTCACAACCGGCTCGCCCATCCGGCCGAGCTCATCCACCGGGTTGATGCGAAGTGTGAAGCCACTGAGGCCATCAGCATCGCTCATAGTGGCCCCAACGGCCAGGCGATGGGTGTACGAGTAGTTGATCACAAGCGGGCCTGCGCTTTCATCGCCATTAAAGCTGACATTTTTCAGCACCGGCAAGCTTGGGCTGCGCACCTCGAACTCGCGCACCTGCATGGGCGCGCGGTTCGCGAAAACGTCCAGCACTTCGACGTGCAATGCATAAGGCCCGGCAGCGGCATTTTCCGGAATGATGAACGGCTCGCTGACATAAAGCGATTCTGCGTCCTCAGCGTCAATGATGCGCGTTTCGGCATAGCGGCGGTACTGCTGCGTGCCAGCGGTTTTGCCACTGTGGCCGTGCCCGTCGAAGATGTCGTGAATCTCGAGGCGGATTTCGCTGATGCCGCTTGCGTCGGCGTAATTCGCGTTCACGCGAACCGTGTCGCCGGGGTCTACGCCAGCAGCGGGGAGCAGCGTCAAGTTGTTGACGCTGGGCGGCGTGGTGTCCTCGGGTGCATCGGCCAGGGGCTCGCATCCGGCGAAGAGGAGTAGAATGGGGAGGACGAGGGCAAGGCGGGACATTGTTCTGAGCTTTATTTTGAATGGCTCAGCCGTAAAAATACTGAAGCCCCGCGCAAGGCGCAGGGCTTCAGGTCACAATTCGTTGCAACGCGGCAGTTTAGATTACTTCAATCCACTGCCATCGGCAAAACTTCTGGGCTTAGTGATCGCCGACGTGGAATTTGACTTCCTCGACTTTCACGTTGCCATCGTTGTCTTTGACTTTGATGCGCAGCTCATAGTCACCATCTTCCATCTTGTCTTTTTCAAACGTGATGGTCTCTTCCACAGCAAGTTCAGTTTGACCATTGCCGGGGATTTCCTTTTCCCAATAAGCTTCTTCATCGCCGTGGTTGGTCTTATCACTATGGTCGTGGCCGTCGTGGTCATGGTCGTGGTGCGCTTTCAGTTCAAGGTGCACCTCATCCAGCCCATCGGGGTCGTTGGCCGAGAACGCCACGGTGTAGTCCGCACTCGTTGCGCCACCGTCGAAGTGCTCGTGGATTTCGCCAATAACCGCGTCACCGTTCACCGTCAGGCTGTTAATGGTCGGCTGGCTGTTGTTCACGATTTCGAAATTGACTTCCACCAGCTGCGCCGAGTTGCCAGAGGCATCAAGGGCATCAATCACGATGTGGTAGGGACCACTCGCGGCTTCCATCGGGATGTCGACAGTTTCTGCGAGCTGATAGGTTGCCGCGTTGGCAGTAAACACTTCGCTCCAGGCCCAACTTGTGGCGTTGGTTTTGTCAGTGTGGCTGTGACCATCAAAGACATCATGAAGCGTAATCTGGATTTCAGACACTTCGATGTCGTCAGTGATGGTCGCTTGAATGTCAATCGCGCCACCGGCTTGATATTCACCGCCTTCAGTAGGCTGGGCTACTGTGATTTCAGGGACGGTGTTGTCCGGCTCCGGATCGTCAGAATCATCGCAAGCCGTGACAAAAAGTAGAGATAAAAGGGCAATAGCCCAAAAGTTGAAAATCGGTTGGAATTTCATGGTTGTAGTAAAAGTTTGTGATAAAGAAAGTTGGTGCCAGATCAACACGCCGTGCGAACTGGCGGCGGGGTGTCAGCAACTTTCGGGTGGGCCACGGGCAGTGGCAAATATCACCTGCGCCTGCGTGGAGGCTACCAAATCGGCAGCGTAGGCGCTCACAAACTTGGGGTTGTCGATTTTTAACGCATCGACAGACAGAATGCCGGCGTAGGCCAGCAGTAGGTCTTGAAAGAGCGGGCAATAGCTCTCGAAGTGCGCCGTGCCGTGCAGATCGAGCGTGTCATGCAAGGCTTCTTCTTCGCAATCGTGCGCGTGATGCTCACAGTGCTCGTGCACATACTCATGCACCACCTCGCGCGGGAACTGCACGAGCAGCATCGCAAAGCCCATGAGGCTGGCAATGGCGATATGAAGCAAACGGTGGAGCATGAAAACGTTGCGCCTTGTTTAGCGCAACACGAAGTTACAAAACCTTAATGCGCTGTCGCGTGCATTCCGCAGTGGATTTCAACATCTCAGTACTGTTGTTTGGCAGTCCAAAACAAAATGTACTGGTGTTTTGGGCTTTATTCATAGTCTTCATCCCCGAACGTGATGTTGCCGAACAGCCCGCCGAGCATATCGCGGAAGCCCAGCCCACGCTCAAGTTCCTGCTTCGAGAGCTGCGAGCATTCGGCCAGCCCGTGCAGCACGAACTCCATCATCAGCAGGCGCTCGTGGTTGCCCAGGTTCCGCAAGCGGCGGTCGACGATCGAGTAGAGGCCGTCGACACTGTTCAGTTTTTTCTCGTAAGTCTTGTCGTCGTCTTCGCGAAGCAGATCCAGCTCGTTTTCGGCAAACCAGTTGAGGATGCGTTCGTAAGGGTTTTCAGTGACCGGGTCATCTTCGCGGCCCTTGCGACTGCGCTTCTTGCTGGCCTCGGGGTCTGGGAAGAGCTCCGTGAATTTCTTGCGAATGGCCTTGCCGATGAGCTGCCGCGCCACGCCGCTGGCACCTTCTTGCTCGCCCTCGTACACCAGCTCGACTTTGCCCGTAATCGCCGGCAGAACCATGTGCAGGTCGCTCAGGCGGGGCTGGGTGTCGTCTTGTTGGCTTTGCAAACGGCGGAGCTCGACGGCACTCACCAGTTGCTCGTAAGCGGAGATCGTTAGGCGCGCCGAAACGCCGCTCTTTTGGTCAATGTACTCACTCTCGCGTGCTTCGAAGGCGATCTCTTCGACCAGCAACTTCAGCAGTTCTGGGATTTCGATGCCCTGCTGGTCGTCGGCGAGCAGCGCTTCCTGTGCGGTGATCTTTCGGGCAACATCCACGCTCTTGGGGTAGTGCGTCAGGATTTGCGCCTCGATGCGGTCTTTCAGTGGCGTTACGATCGAACCGCGATTGGTGTAGTCTTCGGGGTTAGCCGTGAACACGAACTGCACGTCGGGGTGCAGGCGCAGTTTGAAGCCGCGAATCTGCAAATCGCCCTCCTGCAGCACGTTGAATAGCGCCACCTGAATGCGCGCCTGCAAGTCCGGCAATTCGTTGATGACGAACACGCAGCGGTTGGCGCGCGGCACCAGCCCGAAGTGAATCACCCGCTCGTCGGAGTAGCTCAGGCGCTCGTTGGCGGCTTTGATGGGGTCGATATCGCCGATGAGGTCAGCGACGCTCACATCAGGGGTGGCCAGCTTTTCGAAATACCGGTCGTCGCGGTGCACCCACGTAATGGGCGTGGCATCGCCCTGGGCATCCACTATGGCGCGGCCCTGGGCGGTCATCGGGCGCAGCGGGTCGTCGTTGAGCTCGCTGTCGGCGATGATGGGCATCCACTCGTCCAAAAGGTACACCATTAAGCGCGCCAGGCGGGTTTTTGCCTGCCCACGCAAACCCAGGAACAGCACGTTGTGCCGCGCCAGAATCGCCGTTTTCAGCGCTGGCAGCACCGTGTCTTCGTAGCCAAGCACCTCCGGAAACACCTGCTCGCCAGCTTTGAGGGCGGCGATAAGGTTCTCACGGAGTTCGTCTTTGATGCTGCGAGAGCGCCAGCCGGCGGCTTTCAGTTCACCGACGGTCTTGGCAGAGGGGGCTTGGGTGCGCATGGCGTGGGCGGGGTATGGGTTCGGCGTTCTAACGCAGAAGCCTGTAAATGAGTTTCGTATTTCAAGAAGGTGAAAAAGTCGTGCAAAGTCTACTTTGAAGGCGACTGGTTTTGATGTGGCTTTTGCATCCGTCGTCTCAACCTTGTGGAGAGACCCGAGCAAGTAGTACGCCCAGCAGCACGCACTTCCCGCTCGGGTCTCTCCACAAGGTCGAGACGACGGCTGTCACCTTCTCCCCCCAATCCTTCGCCCCAATCCACTTTTCCCCTGCGCCGCGCCCAACTTTTCCGTATTTTCCCGCAACTATTGACCTCGAACCCCTAACCGACCCGTCCGCGCATGTGGCACAACAACATCATCGAAACCCTCGGCAATACGCCGCTCGTTAAGCTCAACAACGTTACGACTGACATCAAATGCACGGTGCTCGCCAAAGTCGAGTACTTTAACCCCGGCAACAGCATCAAAGACCGCGTGGCGGTCAAGATGGTCGAAGACGCCGAGCGCGCTGGCTTGCTCAAACCCGGCGGCACCATCATTGAGGGCACCAGTGGGAATACCGGCTTCGGTCTGGCGCTGGTGGCGGCCGTGAAGGGCTACCGCTGTATTTTTACGATGGCCGATAAGCAGAGCCCCGAGAAAATCGATATCCTGCGTTCGGTGGGCGCCGAAGTCATCATCTGCCCCACCAACGTCTCTGCCGACGACCCGCAGTCGTACTACTCTGTCGCCCAGCGCCTGAGCGACGAGATCCCGAACAGCTACTACCCCAACCAGTACGATAACCTTTCGAACCGCCAGGCGCACTACGAGCAAACCGGCCCCGAGATCTGGGAACAGAGCGAGGGTAAAATCACGCATTTTGTGGCCGGCATGGGCACTTGCGGTACGATCTGCGGCGTTTCGCGCTACTTGAAAGAACAAAACCCTAGCATCCGTACAATCGGCGTAGATACTTACGGTTCGCTCTTCCAGAAGCTGCACGAGACCGGCGAGATCGACGAAAAGGAAATCTACTCGTATATGACCGAGGGCATCGGCGAGGACATCGTGCCCAAAAACCTCGACCTGAGCGTGATTGACAAAATCGTGAAAGTGAGCGACAAAGACGGCGCCGTGATGGCCCGCAAGCTCGCTAGGCTCGAAGGGCTGTTCATCGGCTGGAGCTGCGGCTCGGCGGCGGCTGGCGCGATGGAAATCGCCAAAAACCTGGGCCCCGAAGACTTGCTGGTCGTCGTTCTGCCCGACCACGGCACGCGCTATTTGGGCAAAGTCTACAACGACAACTGGATGTCGGACTACGGCTTCCTGGAAAAAGGCTCGCTGGTGACCGCACAGGAGGTCATCGAGCGCAAAGGCGGCCCCCACGAGCTGCAAATTCTGGAAGCCGACCACACGCTGGGCCAGGCCATCGGTTTGATGCGCCAGCACACAATCTCGCAGATTCCGGTGCAAAACGACAAGAAGGAGATCATCGGCACCATCACGGAATCCAAAGTGCTGAACACGCTCATCGACAACCCCAGCCTGAAAGAATCGGCTGTGAAGGACTACATGAGCGACGCTTTTCCGTATGTGCTGCCCAGCACACGTATTGATGTCATCTCGAAGATGATCACGAAAGAGAACCCGGCCGTCATCGTGCAACTGCCCGAGCACGGCCCGCAGATCATCACGAAGTATGACTTGATTAACGTGCTGGCCGGCTGAAGGGGATAATAATCTAACGATTGATTAGTAAACAGCTCAGTTGAGTGCCCTGGTAAATCGTAAACGGTAACAGCCATGCAACGCGCCGACTTCCTGAAACTCGCCTTCACGGGCGGGCTTGGCCTGACGCTGACGGGCACCAAAGCAGCAGACGTAGAGGTGCTGGACGTCATTCAGGTGCTGGATTGCGAGCTGAAAGGCTACCCGCACT
>CAZTEZ010000174.1:0-6768 GCA_964611815.1 uncultured Bacteroidia bacterium
CTTTCTCGTCTTTGCTCATGCCGCTGTTGATGATGTCCATCAGCTTCTGGCGCTCGGCATCAGAGAAGACAGCCGTTTTGGTGAACAGCTCTAGGCGCTCCCAGTCCTCACCGCTACCGCGGCCAGACACCGAAACACCTTCTTTTTCAATCTCTTCGAGGTGCTTCTTGAGTGCTTCCTGAACGGCCTCAGAACGCGCCTGCGAGAGGTCCATGTTGTACTCAACCGTGCCGCCTTGTGAGGCATAGCCGGTCATATCTACGTTCTGGACGTCGAAACCTTCTTTTTCGTATTTCTCGATATAGTTCAGGATGACGTTACTAAGCTCGTCGCGGTCGAACTTGGTCGAGTTCATCGGGAAGATGAGGTCTAGCGTGCCAGTGAAGCCTTTGTAACGGTATTCTTCGGGATCGATCTCCAGCTCCGGGATACGCACCACTGACTGCAAATTGGTGTTCTGCCAAGGCTGGTACGTACAGCAAGGCGGATCGAGCGGGCCCAGCGGAGCCTCCATCGTGCCGCAGAACGTACGCTTCACATCGCCGTTCTTTTTGTATTGCAAAATCGCGAAGTTCAGTGCGATCTGCTTGCCATTCACACGCTCGCCCACGGGGAATTTGTACACGAAGAAAGGCTCTTTGTTCGCGTCGTAGTATGCGCGGTCGATGATGAGCGGGTTTGCGAGCTCACCCTCGGGGTCTTCCTCGAGCTCCTCCAGGTGATCCATCGACTTGTAGTTCAGGTAGACCTGTACCGCCACACGCTTGTGCAGATAACGATCGTAGTTAATATCGTTGATCAGACGCATATATAGCGTATCGCCGATCTGCTCGATCTGGCCGGGCTCCAGGTAGAAGTAGTCAAACTGAGAGTTGTCATACTCGCTGGTGCGCAGCACGGCTACACCATTGTTCGCTTCAACCAGTGCATTGACTTCCTCTTCGAAGTCCTGGCAGTAGTTTTTGATTTTTTCGCCCTGGTATTTGGTCTTGTTGATGAGCCCCTCTTCGCGACAACCTGACGCAAATACAAGTGCGGCCATCATGACAACCAAAAGGCGGGGTAGCGTATGCTTCATAAGTGTGCGTTATTTGAACTGTGGTCTAGCAGTTGGAGCAAATATATTGAAAGCGAACAATGCTAACAACTAATTCACCTGCCAAAGCAGTAGCGTAATTACATTTTGACGCACGATATTACGCAATGAGGCCACTGAGGGTTGCCCACATCCCCGATTATTATCAACACCGGCCAGCAGTTTTACCACTATTAAAGTGTTGACTGCAACCGAAATGGCCTTCAGCGTTCGTAAAAATTGATGTGCCGCATACCAAGCAGGCGGTCAAAGCGGTCGGCGAATCCGCGGTGGTAGACCAGAATCGTGTACGCGTTTTCGGTCTGGAAGAAATCGCCCTCGATGGCGGCTTCATCCATGGTGCCGTCTGGCCGACGCACAACGTACTTATAATCATAGATGCCCTGCTTCAAAAGCACCTCCGTGTGGTACATCCGAGATTGCTGGTCGTAGAACATCTTCGTGCGTGGTAGCAGCTCCCAATCGCTCAGCCCACTATAAACATACACCTCGGAACCGTCTTGAAATTCGGACATCGCCAGCCGGAAGCGCACGGCAAGGTAATCGCTCTCAAGATCGGCGTCAGTGTACTCTCGGTTGTCGATAAAAAAGCCGCCGTTGAAGTCGAGCTCCGTCTGATAGAAGTTGAAGGCCCGCGGGCGATTCACCTCCAGGAAGACCGTCGTGCCGGTGTCCGAAAACGAAATATTGGTCATCCTGGGGTTGGGGCGCATGCGCGTCGAGCGCAGGTCAATCAGCCGGAATTCGTTGCCGGCAGGGAAGTTGTTCGATGCGTCGTAAGCATAGATCGCCTTGCCATGCGCGAAAAACTGCGGGTTGAGTTCAGTGACGGCCGTATGCCAGTTGAAGTTTTGCAGAATGGTCGTCTTAATCTGCTTGGCCGGGTCAATGACCTGCACATTGTTAAACAGCACTTCGAAATTGAGCTGCTGCAATCGGAAGCGCGTGCCTGCCCCACCCTGCGCCAGACCCAGGTCAGTCGCTATCGAAAAGCCGGATTCCATGACCGGCAGTCGACGCACCAGCACGGGCACATCCGAGCCATCGTCTTTGTAGACGATAATCGCATAGTTGCCGCTCTTTTTGAAGCGCATGCCCGGCTGGGGCAACTGAATTTCGTAGTGCACGAACGGCTGCAAGACCGTGCGCGCAACGGTGATATCGCGTATCGGGTAGGTCTCCATACCTTCCAGATATTCGACGGCGATGAGCTCGCTCGGGCGCCAGTCGGCGTTGCAGTGGATGATACGGATGGCCAGGTCGGGCGCTTCCTCACCCAGCTTGTCGAATTCGAGCGTGAGCGTGCTCGTCTGCTGCATCGTGAGCGTCGGGAAATTCATTTCCCACTGCCCCTTGTAGAACTGCACGGTGCGGTAGTCGGAGTCGTATATCGTGTTTTCGTAAAGCCGGTTCGGGTCGTGCCAATCTGTCAGCGCCCAGGCCAAAGCAGGCTGGAGGCTGATCAGCAGCAGAATGAATGGCTTACTTGAAAAACGCAACGACATGCTCGCAGATATAGTCCAGTTGGTCGTGATTGAGTTCAGTATGAATGGGCAGCGAGAGCACCTCATGCCCCAGCTGTTCACTCACGGGCAGTGCACCGGGCGTGGCCAGGTGAGCGTAGGCGCGCTGCTGATGTACGGCTAACGGATAGAAGACGACACTTGGTATGCCGTTTTCCTGCAAATGCGCTTGCAGTGCATCTCGTCGGCCGTCTTTCACTTTGATCGTGTACTGGTGGTAAACGTGCGTGCTGTAAGCGGCTTTCACAGGGGTCGTGATAGCGCTCACATCTGCGAACGCAGTATCATATCGCCCAGCCACCTGGCGGCGCGCGGTGACGTATTCGTCGAGGTGTGCGAGCTTAACATCCAACACGGCAGCCTGCAAGCTATCGAGCCGGGAGTTGACCCCCACCCGGTCGAAGTAGTAGCGCTCGGCCTGGCCGTGGTTGGCGATCTGTCGCATCTTGGCAGCCAGATCTTCGTTTCGGGTGACGAGCGCACCGCCGTCGCCATAGCCACCGAGGTTTTTCGAGGGGTAAAACGAGATCGTTCCGATGTCGCCAATCGTACCCGCGAGCTGCCAATCGCCGTTGCTCATTTTGCAAGTCGCGCCGATGGCCTGGGCGGTGTCTTCGATCACTTTCAGCTGATGTGCTTTCGCAAAGTCCAGCACCGCCTGCATATTCGTGCACTGCCCGAACAGATGTACCGGTACAATGGCCTTGGTTTTGGGGGTAATGCCACGGGCTGCACTTTCGAGGTCGATCTCAAAGGTATCTGGCGTCACGTCCACGAGCACCGGCTTGATGCCCAGTAGCGCCACGACTTCCACGGTCGAGATGTACGTGAAGGCCGGCACCAGGACTTCATCGCCAGGCTGCAGCGCCAGCGCCATCATCGCGATTTGCAGCGCATCCGTGCCGTTGGCACAGGGCACAACGATGGCATCGTTCAAATACGCCCCCAGATTGGCCGCGAACTGCTTGACCTGCGGGCCGTTAATAAATGCGGCGGTAGAAAGAATGTCGTCGAATCGCGCCTTGATTTCAGGCGCAATTTTTTCGTACTGGCCGACCAAATCGACCATCTGAATGTTCGGTTGTGACATTAATGTTAGTGAACGGATGCCTAAAGCGACCAATAGCGTAATTGGCTGATCTTGTTACGGTAGAGATTGCGCACATCTACAAGAATGGCGTCCTCGGTGGTGATATTCAGGAAGTAGGCTTCATCGAGCTCAATGAACTCGTCGTGTGCTACGGCAACAATCACGGCATCGTAATCGTTGCGCAGCTCGGTCGTCAGCGGGTGATTATACTCTTCCTGTACCTCTTCGGGGTCGGCGTGGGGGTCGTACCAATCGACATTCACCTTGTAGGCCAGCAGTTCGTTGACGACGCTTGCCACCTTACTGTTACGAATATCGGCGACATTCTCTTTGAACGTTGCGCCCATCACGAGCACGTGGCGGTGGCTGATGTCTTTATCGACCTCCAGTATCTTCTTCACGGTCGTCTGGGCGACGTACTTGCCCATGCCGTCGTTGATCTGGCGCCCGCCCAGAATCACGTTCGCGTGGTAGCCCAGCGCAGCGGCTTTGTGCGTCAAGTAGTAGGGGTCAACGCCAATGCAGTGGCCACCCACAAGGCCAGGGAAGTAGCGGTGGAAATTCCACTTGGTGCCGGCCGCATCGAGTACATCCTGGGTGTTGATACCGATTTTGTTGAAGATAATCGACAGCTCATTCATCAACGCAATGTTCAAATCGCGCTGCGTGTTCTCGATCACCTTTGCCGCCTCAGCGACTTTAATCTCTGGCGCGCGGTGGAGCCCGGCTGTGATAACGGTCTCGTACACCTTCGCGATTTCGTCGAGGCTTTCTTCATCTGAGCCCGACACGATTTTGATGGTGTTCTCGAGCGTGTGCTTTTGGTCGCCAGGGTTGATGCGCTCGGGCGAGTAGCCGACTTTGAAGTCGGTGTTGAACGTCAAGCCCGAGTGCTCTTCGAGTAGCGGGATGCAGTCTTCTTCGGTGCAGCCGGGGTAAACGGTGGACTCGTATACGACGTAATCGCCTTTCTTAAGCGCCTTGCCGATGGTCTTGCTGGCCGATGTGACGGGCGTGAGGTCGGGCGTCTGGTGCTCGTCGATGGGTGTGGGCACCGCCACAACAAAGAAATGCGCCGCTTTAAGGTCGTCAGCGTTGGCGGTAAAAGTGATATCGGCGCCATCGAAGGCTGAGTTTGGGAGCTCACGGCTGGGGTCCTGGCCGTTTTGCATCATCTTCACCCGCTTCTCGTTGATATCGAAACCGATGACTTTGAAGTGTTTGGCAAATAGCAGCGCAATGGGCAAACCCACATAGCCCAGTCCCACTACCGCCATTGTTTTTTCTTTCGTCTTTAATGCGTCGTACATGTTCACGAGGAGTTTTGAACAGCGAGTAAAGTTAGCCGAAAAATCAGGAACCGAAAGTGACCAGGGACGCACTTTCTGCTATTATTCTATTGTTAATTCAGGCGCGCAACCGACGCTAATTTGTTAACTTGAGCGTTCTACGAAAGGAACTCGGGTGCGCTGCAAAGACAGAAGCGGCACTGCTCTGATCCGTTCGCAACTCAAGCTAAATCATGTCCGAAAACATCGGTGGTGCGTATTTCAAGGTCCGAGACCTGAAAATTTATGCCTCGAAAGAGTGGCTGGCGGATAACAAGAAGAAGTACCGCCAGGTGTTTGACCGTTCGACGACCAGTTACATCTATGCCGAGCTGTCGTTTTACAACAAGCAATTCGACGAGGGCACATGGAATTTCGACTGTGTCATCGCCGCCTACAACGCTGACGACCAGCAGGTCTGCGAGATGGTCGTCTCGCGCAGCATTAACCCCGACGAACACATCGTCTACATCCGCGAGGGCTGGGGCATGGACGTGCCCGGCTCGTTCTGGAAGACCGGTGCCTACCGTTGGGAGGTGCGCATCGGCACCAAGCTCATCGCTTCCAAGCCCTTTTATGTGGTGGATGAGGGGCCTGTCACCGACGACTTTAATCCGTACCTCGACCTCAAGCAGATTCGCCTCTACGAGGCCGATTACAACGATGCCCCCCAAAGCCAGCGCAAGTACTACCGCCAGTTCGACCGCACACAAACGCGCTATATCTGGGTGGAGTTTTTAGCAGAAAACCTTCTGGAGGGCGAAACCAACTGGCCCTGCGAGCTCTTTTTCAACTTTTACGCCGACACCGGCCAGCTCAAAGGACAGATTCAAGAGATGATCATGGTCTCGCCCGACGACGATGAAATCAGCTGCACCGTTGGCTGGGGCTCGCAAAAAACCGGTACGTGGTACCAGGACGACTACAAGCTCGAGATCGTGTTTATGGACCGCCTAATTGCAGTCATCCCCTTCTCGGTCGGCGAAGAGTTCGACGAAGTAGACGAGACGGAAGACTACCTGCGCCAAAGCGAGAACCTGCTCAAACGCATGCTCGAAATCGGCCCCCGCCGTGGTCTGGCCGAACTCCCAGAAGCCCCGCAGATTTCCCTCGAAGAGCTCATTGGGCTAGAGAGCATCAAGCAAAAGGTGAAGGACTACACGACTTACCTGGAGTTTCTGGAGCTGCGTCGTGAAAAGGGTATTGAAGACGAACAGAAGATCAACCTGCATTCGGTCTTTATTGGCAACCCCGGCACCGGCAAAACGACCATTGCGAAGATGCTCGGCCGCATTTATAAAGACATGAACCTGCTGACGACCGGCCACGTGCACGAAGTCGATCGCTCGGATTTGGTCGGCGAATACATCGGCCAGACGGCGCCCAAAGTGAAGGAGGCCATCGAAAAAGCGCGGGGTGGTATACTCTTCGTCGACGAGGCCTACGCACTCGCCAGAAAGGGCGACGACACGAAGGATTTTGGCAAAGAGGTGGTCGAGATACTGATCAAAGAAATGAGCGACGGCCCGGGCGATATCGTCATCATCGTGGCGGGCTACCCCGAGGAGATGAAGGTCTTTTTGGACAGCAATCCCGGCCTCAAATCGCGCTTTAACCAAACCTTCGACTTCCCGGATTACACCCCTCAAGAGCTCATCGAAATCGCCAAGCTCAGCGCCAAGCAACGCGCCGTGCAGTTCTCGCCCAAGGCCAAGCGCTTTATGTACACCA
>CAZTEZ010000175.1:0-6719 GCA_964611815.1 uncultured Bacteroidia bacterium
TTGTGCGAAATACCACGCTGTCGGCTGCATTTGAAGCGCCCGACCTCGTCTTTGCGCAGCTTGCGGTGTTTGGTGCTGCGGCCCTGCACGCGTTTGCGCCAACGGCGGAAGCTCTTGGGTTTCATTTCGCGCTGCATCAAACGGATGACCTCAGGCTCGGCCAGGCCAAACTGGAACTCGATGGCCTCAAAGGGCGTGCGGTCTTCCCAGGCCATTTCGATGATGCGGTCGGTGTCGCGGGTGGAGAGGTGGTCAAAGTTGCTCATTGAGTTTAAAAGGCAAATCGACTGCCGGAAATTCCCGAAAAACACTATATTGAGAATACAGCACCTAAACTCTCAAATCATGTTTAAGCACTCGTCAAAAATCCTATTGCTCATCTTGTTCTGTCTGTCAGCCGGTCTGCCGACCACTGTGTTCGCGCAGGATTTGATGGAGCAGGTCGAGGCCGACTATAACCAGGTGGCTCGCACCCAGACGATGACCATCAGCCACCTGGAGCCTGAAGCCGTGAAGGCGAAGATCGAAGCGCTGCAAGCGCAGGAGCTGACAGCGCCGGTGGCATTTCAGTTGGGCAAGTTGCACTTCGAATCGCGGCAGATCCCCAAGGCGCTGACGTATTTCGAGCAGGTTGCTGACCTGGCCGAAAGCGAAGACATGCAGCGCATTGCCCGCTTGTTTGTGGCCAAGCTGTACGGGATGGTAAAAGACGAAGAAGCCGCCCTCGCGCACATCGAGCTTGCAAAACAGCAGTGGCCAGACGACCCGACCATTTATCTACATGAAGGTGAGGTCTTCACAAAAATGAAGCAATGGGACAAAGCCAAGGCGGCCTATGCGCGCGGTATGACGATGGCTGATGATGCGTATGTGCCGGACGAAAAACTCCTGAGCTATCACGTAGGCTACGCACTCGCCATTGGCAAGACCGACGGCACAACTGCTGGCTTGGCCTATGCAGAGGAGCATGTGAAGCCGCAGTCGACGCGCTTTTACAAGTATATCCTGCACAGCCTGGGAGTCAGCGAAGAGGAAGCTGCGCATACAGCTAAAACGTCCGTAGCGCATGCGCCGAGCGCCGAAATCTACCCCAACCCGGCCACCGATCAGGTGAAGTTGAGCTGGGGAGATGGCAACACCTTTCGCTACAGCGTGATGAACACCAGTGGCCAACTGGTGATGGCCGGCGAAGCCAGCGATACTGCTGCCGAACTGGATGTTTCGCGTCTGTCGCCGGGCGTTTATCAGGTGGTGCTCAAACGCGATGGTGCGCAACACGCGACGCAGTTTGTGAAGCAGTAGCGCTAGACGCGCGGCGATTTTCGTCGAAGAATAATCGGTGTTGGTACGTTTAACACGGCCAAATATGGCCGTTATCGACAGAATTGGCTAAGTTGAGACGCTTAGTCAATGGTATGCGCATTCAACTGTTTTGTTGGGTAATGGCAGCGTGTTGCACCCTTGAAGCACCTGGTTTACAGGCTCAGGGCCTGGCCGAAACGGCTTTTGAAGCGGGCGAGCAAGCGCGCCGCGAGGGGAGGTTGCAGGGCGCGATGCGCTTTTACGACCGTGCGCTGGAAGAAGACCCCACACACCGCAGGGCCATTTTCAGACGAGGTGAACTGCACCTCAAGTTGGGTGAAAACGAACAGGCCATGCGCGATTTTGAGCGCGGCATGCGTTTGGTCTACCCGCCCTTGCAAATACTGCCGCCAGACGTGCGGGCCGAGCGATTAAACCAAGCCAATAGCCTGAGCAAACCAGATAGCATTTACTTGGCCGTGGAACAGTGGCTGTTTGAAGCCGAGGCCGAACTGTTGTTGAACCAGTTTGAGGCCGCTCACAAGAAAGTGAATGAGGCGATCGCGCTGAAGCCCACTGACCTGCAAGTGGCGGTGCTGGAAGGCCGGCTATACGCCCGTAAGCAGCAGTTTGGTGCTGCAGCCGAGGCATTTAACTTGGCCATCCTGGTTTCCGACTCGGAGAACCTAACGCAGTCGTATCTAGCTCGGCTGTACGCCAGTTACGCCTACTGCCTTGCCCGCACTTCTAGTTCTGAAAACAAAGCCCTGGGCATTTTGCAGCAGCATGTGCAGCCGCTGGATTACGACTTGTTCGCGGATGTTAACCTGGTCGTGGTCGCGCTGACGCTATGGAACTATTAGCGCAGCTAAGCCGCCTGATACTTCTCCCAGCGCCGATTCACGCTCACTGGGTTGGGGTAGGTCACGCCCAATTCGACGCCAGCGTTCTTCAGCGTTTGCCGATCGAGACTCCAGGGGTGGTGGATACCGAAATCGCTGATTTCGCGCAGCTCCGGGCACCAGAGCCGGACATACGCGCCCTGCTCGTCGTACTTGCGTGCCTGGCTGAGTATGTTGAAATAGCGATTGTCGCGCGGGTCGGTGCCCACGCCGGCCACATACGCCCAGTTGCCCCAGTTGCTGTGCACGTCGTAGTCTTTCAGCAGGTGTTCGAACCACGCGGCGCCCTTGCGCCAGTCGACGCCCAGGTCGTGTGCAAGGTAGCTCGCGACGATCTGCCGACCGCGGTTGCTCATAAAGCCGGTGGTTTTCAGTTCGCGCATGTTCGCATCGACGAAGGGCACGCCCGTGCGGCCCTCGGCCCAGGCTTCGAAGTCTTCGTCCCGGCCATCCCAGTCGACGTCCTTCAGCTTCAGCCCACCGGGGTAAACCAGGCGGTCGCCGTACTTGAGGGCGATGTAGCGGAAGTAATCGCGCCAGATGAGCTCGAAAATCAGCCAGTACGTCGATTTGTTCTTCGCCACTTCCTCTTCATAGCGCTTGACCGTGTGGTAGATCCGCACTGGCGAAATACTGCCCTGCGCTAGCCAAGGCGAGAATTTCGAGGAGTAGGCCGTGCCGATTAGCCCGTTGCGGGTGCGTTTATAGTGCGAAAGGTGCTTGGTTTGCCACAAGTAATCCTGCAGCCGGTTTAGTGCTGCCGTTTCGCCGCCCTGGAACGGGAACGCCGAGCGCTCGTCTGTGGGCGGGGTAATGAGACCGTAGTCTTCCAGCGTCGGTAATACATTGATTGTCAGGCTGTCGGGCAGCGGGGGGAGGCCGTCAGGTGTGGGCGTTTCCTCACGTACCTCACATTGTTTCTCGACGGCTTTGCGGAAGCTGGTGTAAACGTCCGGCATCTGGTGGGGGGCGAAAGGCAGGTCGTCGATGTGGAAGAGCGTATTCGTCCAAATCGCCTTCGGTTGTAGCCCGCTGGCATCGAGGGTTTTGGACTCTGCGATCTTCTCCTCGCTCGTCACGCTCTCTTCGTAGATAAGCGTTGTAGCGCCAGTCTGCTCAGCGAGTTTCGGCAGCACATCTTCAGGATCACCTTGCAAAACGTATAAGTCGCTACCGAGCGATTGCAGACTCGATTTCAAGTCGTCGAGCGCTTCCAGCGTGAACTGCAGGCGGTGGGCACTCAGGCGCGGCACACCGTAGTGGGTGGCACTCAGGTCTTTGGGCAACACATAGACCGGCAAAATGTGGTCGTAGTCTTGAGCGGCAGTTAGAAGTGGGTTGTCGTGGGCTCGGAGCGCAGTGCGCAGCCAGAGGATAGCAGTGGTCATAAGGTGTTTCGCTAGGTAATTCAACCAGCTTACGTGCAGACCATCAAAAAGATGCAATAAACCCCAAAATGAGTATTTATGGGACAATTTCATTACATAACACACCGCTCGTTTTGCGCAAAACCCCTAGTATTTGACGCAAAAAACGCCAATCTGATTCAGGCTGACGTTCACTCTACTCTGCTTGCTTGATTGCTAAGGGTTGTTAGTGCGTTGCTTAACGGCTCATCGGGCCATTCCAGCTGCCGATGCCGCCACTCAGGTTGTAGAGCTTCTCGAAGCCCATGCCGGCCATCTGTTTAGCGGCTGCCGATGAGCGCGCGCCGCTGCGGCAATACACCACGTAGGTTTTCGATTGGTCGAGCTGGCGGGCTTTCGCTGCGAAGTCGCCGCTCGTCACGTCGATGTGCTGTGCGCCTTTGATCCTGCCGCCAGCGACTTCGCCAGCCGTGCGTACGTCCAGAAACACGACGTCTTTTTGGCCGTAGTACGTTTGCGCCTGCGTGCCGTTGATGGTTTCGAAGCCCGTCTGGGCCGATAGTCCGAGGAATGAAGAGAGTCCCATAATAATGAGTGCTGTTAGGATGAATAGTTTTTATTCATGATGGATAGAAAGCGTACAATAGGTGTCGGCATTCAATCACAGGTAGAACCCAAAGCTAAGGCCACGCGTTCGCGGGGGCGGTGACGTGGGTCACGGAGTCTTACACCGGTTTTGAACCAGAATTTTCAGAATTAACCCAATTTTCAGAATTCTGGCCATTCTGTTAATTCTGAAAATTCTGGTTTTTCGGCGGGCTTCGTCGGTCAGGAGCCGACAATTAGTATCGCGAGTTTCGCTAGCTTTACACTAAATCACTCGCCAATGCCAGACACCGCGACCGTATCACACGCCAAGCTGGACAGCTTCTTCAGCGGCCTGCAGGCCAAGCTCGACGCGCTCAAGCACGTGCAGGAGCTGTACGAGCCGCAGCTCGCCACGCGCTTCTCGGCTTTCCAGTGGATTGATCTCAACGAGAACGGCCTCAGCGCCCAGCTGGCATACTTCCTAGACCCCAGGCAGACGCACGCGCAGGGCGATAAGTTTTTGCGGGTGTTTTTGGAGTATGTGTCTGAAAAGCTAAAAAAAGGTGATTCAAAGCGTGAGGTAAAATTTCTGGCTGATGGTGCTGAAGTTTTCACAGAATATCTGACGAAAGAGGGGCGCTGGATTGATCTTGTCATTAAACTTCAAGAAGTAAAAGAAGTAAAAGACGTAAAAGTTGATGGCAAAGTTAAAAGGTTTATAAAGCCTTTCACTATCGGTATTGAGAATAAGATTTGGGCTACTGATCAACCGGATCAGCTTCAAGATTACATTACCGAGTTGGATGAGAACATTGAAGGCGACTACCTATTGATTTACTTGACGCCCCGCATCCGCGACTACAGCGAACTTTCCATCTCAGCAAAAGACCGGGATAACCTTGAAAAATCCGGTCATCTAATGAAGATGACGTATGTAGAGGACTTCGGCTTTGGATTTCGTCAAAAGAAACCAGCTGCATCGGGTGAAACAAAACCGTATACCATCTTCGAGCGGTGGGTGCAGGTCTGTGATGCCGATAAAGTTCGGTGGTACTTGAAAGACCTGAACACTTATTTACTACAACAAAAATTTGGGGAACAAACTATGGAAGAGCGCGACGAGATGTTAACTTATATAAAAGATAATCCAACCTTACAAACTACAATATTTTCAGTTTTGCTGGACGCTGACTACTTACTAGATTCGCTGATTAAAGAGCAGGTTGTACAATTATGTGATTATATTAAAAAGCAAGTCGACTTTACTATTGGGAAGATTGAAATACCAGATTCGATCAAAGTCAAGCAAGGCGGTTTCTATTTCTATGTTGAAGGGTGGAAACATTTTTGCATAGGATTTGAGTTTGAAGGAGCTAATTTTAATAATTGTTATTATGGGCTCTGTACAATTGAAGATTCAGATCAAAAAGCACTCGAATATGCCGAGTAAAATGCAAAGAAGTTAAAATCTGTAACTGGACTAGAACTTAGTTCAAAGTATTGGCCTGCAAGTGCTTACTTGTCAAAGTATCAAACATGGGATGAAGATGTTCTTAAAGAATTAATGAAGGGGGAAAGTGGTGCTGTATTTCCTCATTTCGCAAAGCTTGTACAAGAGGTTTTTGACAAGTCACAAGATGTAGGGTGTGAACTTTGATTTACACCACCTACCACCCCGCCGATGCCCACATTGCCGCGCTGAGCGCCAGCCTGCGTATGCCGCTGATTGGCGGTACCGCGCTGGAAATCCTTACGCGCCACTTTGGGGTGGGTGAGCGTGTGCGCTCGTGCAATGATTTCGACTATGCGTACTATCCCGCCACGAGTGCGCCCATGCATCAGGTGGTGGTTTCGATCGAAGCGCTCAAGCTGTTTGTTCCCAAGCCTTTGCCCAGCCAAGATGATGCCTTGGTCATGTACAAAGCTGGGGACTTTTCGATCGACATCCTTTTGCAAGCCGAAGATTCCGTAGCTGCTAAGCACGCTTTGGAAATTCAAGGGCTGGTAGTGAGCCACCCCGCCGTCATGCGCGCAATGAAACGCTCACGCATCCAGAGCTTGCAAGCCTTTGAAGATGAGCCGGTCATCGCTGAGCGCCTGCGTATTGATCGCGAGGACATCAGACTATTAAGTGCGCTTTGCAGACGGGTGCCACGCTTGCCGGCCGAAGTGCAGGACGAATTAGCAGGCTTGGTGGAAGATACTTTTTAGGATTGTCTTCATCACCGCACCGCCTTCAGCGCCTGCTCCACCTCCTCATTCGGTACGCTGGGAGCCCAGCACGCGAAGCCGGGGTTGAGGATATTCTCTTTGTTGTACACGAACGGCCCGTCGGTGGCCTGCATGCTGGCGCCTGCGGCGATGGCCACGGCCTGGCCCGCGCCGGTGTCCCACTCGCTGGTGGGGCCGCTGCGGAAGTACACGTCCGCCTCGCCCTCGGCGACGAGGCAGAATTTGAGCGAAGAGCCGCGCGAGCGCTTGTCGGCGGCGTTGATGGCCTCAAAGAACGTCTGGTCGGCGGGCTTGGGGTGCGATTTGCTGCCCACGGCGATGCGTGTGC
>CAZTEZ010000176.1:0-6701 GCA_964611815.1 uncultured Bacteroidia bacterium
GGCGCGGTCTAAGCGCAACGCGCAGGTGCGGCCGATGCCGGTGCTCGCGCCAGTGATCAGTACAGTTTTAGGATGCTGCATACGAGATAGGGTAGTGCGTATGCAGCTAATATGGCAACTTAATTACTCCCCATCAAACAAGTCGCGCAAAAGCGAGGGCAGTTTTTCGGGTTTTACGTCCACTTCCACCAGGTTGCCATTCTGGTCAATGATGGCCAGGTAGGGCGTAGAACGCATGCCGTAGCCCAGCACGAAGGGCGACTCCCAGCTGCGGGTATCCACGACGTTCACCCACGGCAGTTGGCGCTGCTCCATGGCGTCCAGCCACTGGTCTTGGGCGGCGTCAATAGCGAGCGCATACACGTTCAGGCCCTTCTCGTGGTAGTTCATGTAGGCCTCCGTAATGGCCGGCAGCGTTTCAATGCAGTGCCCGCAGGTGCTCGACCAGATGAACAGCATCGTGTACTTGCTGCCCAGGTTGTCGCGCAGTTTGCGCAGGTTGCCCGATTCATCGGGCAGCTCCATTTCAAGTGCCGGCTTGCCGGGCTGCAGGTTGTCCTCACGCTCGAGCACCAGCTTGGCGCCCAGGGTGGTGTCCTGCATGGCATCGGCGTAGTTTTCCATCAGGTATTCCATCGCCTGGTCGGGGCCGCGCAACCCAAAGACCTCGATAAAGTAGTTGACCATGAAGCTCTTGAGTTCTGGCGTGAGGCCGGGCAGCTGCATCAAATCATCAATAGCCCCATCAAATCCGCCCATGCTCGGCCGACGAAACTCGTTGAAATACTGGAAGAGTTTGAGGTGCAGATAGGGGTTGTACATGATGTTGTTGTCGGAAAAATCAACCCCTTTGAAAAACAACACCTTGCGTTCCTGCATCTGTTCACCCGGGTCTTTGTCGCGGTCGGGCACATGCGTGCGCGCGATGGGCACGAGGTACTTCCCGACGTAGGTCTCCGGGTAGTCCTTGCGCAGCTGCTGCAGGTCGTCGTTGAACTTGTGGGCCATCTCGTCGGTTTTCGCAATGACTTCCTGCTGATAGGCCTCGCGCTCTTCGGCGGTTTTCTTGTTCCTGATATTCAGGCGATACGCGTCCGTGAATTCCTTGTAGCCGGTCTCGAACTCCTCGCGCAGCTGGTCGTAGCGCTTATACGCCTGCTGGTCTTTCGAGTCAAACTGGAAGTTATGCATGCCGTCCTCGAAGGTCATCGTCCCGCTGACGGTTTTGTCCTTACCCAAGACGATCGGGTAGAGCGCGGCGGGGGAGGTGCCGATCCAATACAGCCCGGGGGGCGAGAGGTTCTTCACCGTGAAAACCGAGCTTCTGGGGTAGGGCAGCGCTTGCAGCTTTTTCAGGTTGTTGCCTTCCTGCGCATAGACAAAGATCTGTTCAGGCGGGTCTTCGTTTTGCCGAGAGTCGACATCCACTTCCAACTCGAATTGCGCCAGTACGGCCGTCGAGGCAAAGCTGAACAAGAATAGGGTGATGGAGAGCAGTCGCAAGTATCGCATGGCCTGAAATTAACGAAACTGATCGATAAACGCAGTGCTGTGGTGCGGGCGTACAAAAGGCGCTCTTGAATTGCCTCCTGTTTGGGCACAAAAAAAGGGCTGCAATGTCTGCAGCCCTTGCGGCGATAATACTTAAGAGCCTGTTGAAATTTAGCGATTATGCACTTTTCGGATGTCTTCGGCGAATTTCGGCGTTAAACAAAAAGTCCTATACGAAGGCATATGTCCATTTTGTTCGCCTTGAAATTCATCCAAACCCATCTCGAAAATCATCATTTCGCCAAATCTCAACAGGCTCTAAGCCATTCAATGCGCAGCGCTTGGCTGCGTGGGGTCAGGAATCGCCGGTTCCGCGATCATTCACGAAACCGTCTCCATGTTTCCCCGCTTAATGGCTTTCAGGTCGTACTCCAGTTCATAGCGAACGATGCTGTGCACGGTCGAGTATGAGAGGTCGACGTCGCAGGTCTCGTTCAGCCATTTCTGGATTTCCTTATAGCTCTTGAAGCCGGCAGCGTTAGTCTCCAGCTTGTTTTCGAGCTTTTCCATCACCTCTTTGGTGATTTTGGTTTTCTCTTTGGGGCCGGGCTTATCTACTTTCAGCAGGTTATCCAAGCCACCTTTTTTGTATTTCTGGAACCACATAGAGATGGTGTGGCGCTCGTAACCGAGCAACTTACCAATGGCAGAATACGTTTTGGCTTGACCGGTTTTGTAGAGATACAGCGCCGAGAGGCGGTGCAGTTTCAGTCGGCCTTGTTCGTTGCGGATGAGGCGTTGCAGTTCTGCTTCGCTTTCCACGATGTTGATATCGATTTTACGTCGCATGGTCGTGTTTCGTCTGTTTGTTGTTGGATTGAAAGGTTGTTGCTAAAAAGCTTCCATCAGTTGGTGATTCTGGTGACTGTGCTATTTAAACGTCTTTTGGAGTGTTTATTGTTCACAAGTTGCCTGAAAAACAGTCCGTTGGGCAGTTTTAGTGCCTGAGTGGTCAAAAATCAATGTTAGTACGTAGGCAATCGCCCTTAAACGGCGAAAATTAAGCTGTTGCGTACTGAATTGTACCGACCAACTTTCGTTTTTCTTCGGTGAACGTCTGATGTTTAACGGTGAACAGAGGAGTTTGTTACGCAAAGGTATAAAAACTTTTAAATAAATGCCGTTAAAAAACCAGACTCAGTTGTAAACGCCAACGCCGGGCGGGCATCGGAAAGTTGTTTACAAGAACGTACAGTTCGTTCGTGAGGTTTTCGCACGATAGGCGTGATTCTACAACGATCGGGCCGAAGTCATGTCGCCACTGCAGCCAAGCGTCTAGCAACCAAACACTTGGGAGCTGCTGCTGCGGGCGATTCGCCACGTCTGGGTAGCGCACGCCAAAGGCCTGCAGCTGGGTGCCCAGCTGAATACCCTTCCAGGTGGGCAGCAGGCCGGCTTTCACGGTCCAGTCAGAAATATAGGGGAGACGATTGCCGTCTGTGAGGGCAAACTCGCGGGCTTGCTGGTAGCTGGCACTGGCCATTAGCGGAAGCCACTTGAGTGGCGTATAGTTGAACGCAAGTTCAGCACCGGTGGTTTTCGTCAGCCCGAAACTGCGCGTTGACCACCGCACGGGGCTCAATGGCACCGCGATGATGCGATCTACGGTGCGGGTGTGGTAGCCGCTGACACGTAGAGTGAACGCACGGCCGCGGCTGAGTGCAACTCCGCCGCTGGTTTGCCAGCGTTTTTCGGGCGGCAATTCAGGGTTGCCAAAGCCAAAAAAGTAGAGCTCGTTGAAGCTCGGGTAGCGCCCGCTGTAGGCGGTGTAGACGAACGGCTGCAACTGCCAGCGCTCACGCAGCGCCCACTCGTACTGCACGCGAGCGCTTGCGCTGGGCAAGAAGGGCTCCTGTTCGTTCGCCCACGCGCCCCGAACACTCAGCTTGACCTGCCAGCGCCCAAGGTAGAGCGAACCGAGCATCCCCAGATCGCCCTGGTGGCGCTGCACCCGGTTGCTGGTGTCGCCCACGCCTACGAAGAGTTGATCGCTCCGCAGATGCAAGAGCCGGTACTGCCCAATGCCCGAGACGCTCATGCTGCCTTGCTTCAACCGCTTGCTGTAGACCGGGAACGCCAGTGAGGCCAGCAGCTGATGCAGCTGGTAGCGGCTGGTGTCGATGCGGTCTTGATACTGTAAATCCTGATAGCTGTGGCGCACGATCAGCGGCGATCTGCTACCAGCGCCAGCGCTGGGCAAATCGAGTTTGAGGTACTGCCACACATCGCCCTGCTGCAGCTCGGCGGGTGGGGCGTTGAGGTTGCCGGTTACCACCGCCGGGGGGATGCGCAGTTGTTTGTAGCCGCCCCGTGCGAAATATTCGATGCTTTTGCGCGCATCCAGCTGATGTCGCACGAGGGCCTGCCCGGTGAAAATCCGCGGGTTGCTGGCGGAACGGGTGCCCGTCTCGCCGTTCAGGTTGAAGGGGTAGTCTTCGCGGCTGTGTAGATACTGGGCGTCAAACCGCGCCTTCGTGCTGTCGCGGGTGATGGACTTGCCGATGCTGCCCAGCCATTCGCCGTAGCTGCCCGCCCCGGCACGCACTTGCCACAGGTCCCCTTGCGGTTCGCTTTGCAGGTTAAGCAGGCCAGTAGTTGGCGCTTGCAAGCCACCCATGGGCGTCTGTTGGAAACTGATGCCCGTGAGGCCGTTTAAATAGAGATTGCCCAGATCGACGCTGCCCGTCTGCGCATCCTCGACCGGCACGCCGTTGATGCTCACGCCCGTATGCTGGCTGCCCATGCCGCGCACGCTGAGCGTCTGCAAACTGCCGTGCCCACCGTAGTCGTTCAGCGCCAGGCCGGGGAAGGCAATCAGCGCGTTGTTCAGTCGTAGTCCCGCGATGGGCAAGCGCCCCAGGCTGTCGACGGCAAGGGTGTATTCGGTTGGGGCGGGGGTGGTGAGGATGGTGATGCGCTCGGTTTGCAGCTCCAGGGTATCGGTTTGCGCAGCCGCGACAAACGGCAACAGGATTCCCAAGAACAACAAGCGGCAGCGCATGGCCCAAAGCTAGCCAAACGCCGCCGCTTATCAGTCGGATGTTTACGTCGAGTAAGCGCTTATTGCTTCACAAAGCGTTGGCTGTGCATACCGCGATCAGTTTGTAACTGTAGCAAATAAAACGCCAGCGGGCAGTTTGCTGATGTCCAGCGTAGCATCATGGGCAAACTCATGCGTGTGCAGCAACTGGCCTTGCAGTGAATACAAACGCAGCGTGGCGTTGCTTGCATCTACCTGAACCTGAAGCTCGTCCTGCGCTGGGTTGGGGTAGGCCACCACGCCGGCTATTTGAGAGGCCTCTTGGCGCGAGACGGTGCCGGTCAGGCCAGAAACGTCAATACGGGTCAAACTTCTGCCGTCGAAGGCGTAGTTACCATCGGCGAACAAGAAGTCGCCATATCGCCAGAAACGCGACGCATCGCCCGGGAACTCGTCGGTTTGCTGGTTCGGGAGTGGCAAGTCCGTCAGTTGGCTCCAAGTCCCACTCTGTTGCATGAAAAAGCCTGAAGCGGCTGTTGACAGCACGACGAAGCCGTCTGAGACGTTTTCGTAAGCTGTCTCTGCATCGACCTGCATCTGAAAACCGCTGACGGTATCCATCACACCGGTGCTGATGTCTTCCCAGCTGCTGCCGCCATTTGTGGAGCGAAAAGCAGTCTCATCGGCGACATAGTACAGGTTGTTGGCCCAAGCGAAGACTTCTTCTACGTCCTCGGCACTTCTCGAGACAAAAGTGTTGAAGTCGGTCGTCAGCAGAACGGTATCACCTATAAAGAAATCACACGTGAAGTAAGGCGTGCCGGGGTTTTGCTCGAAAAGTTGTATCGCAATGCTGCCGTTTCCGGGTCGCGAGGCTTCGCCGAAAGCCGTCCAGGTGGTGCCGCCATCGCCACTGCGGTAGCTGCGCCCATTCATGAAAGCTGGCGAAGGGGTCAGTTCGGCATAGAGCGTATCGCCCAACAGGTAGATGTCGTGAAACTCATCATCCTCGAGCCAGGCTGCGATGTGCAGCTGCGTCAGCTGGGTGCCATTCACGCTGAAGAGTGTGTCTTCATGGGTAAGGTAAATCCCTAAATCACCGGGCGTGTACATCTCCCAGTCTTCACCGAGCGAAGTCCAGTTGTCACCAAAGTCCGTGCTGTAACCGACAAAAGGCGGCGTAGCACCTGCTCCAAAACCGAAATACCCCCAAAGGACGTTATTCGAAAAGCCAAGCTCTAAAGGCGGCGCTTGTACCAAGCGGCTCCAGGTTGGCAAATTGGTCTGGGCATTGAGCAACCCAAAGCAGTTGACTACGAAAAGCAAAATGAAAAAGACACGTTTCATGACATTTTGTTGAATTGAGTGAAAGTGTAAACGCATAAAAATAGCTACAAAAGGGATATAATCCACTTAACAAGAGTCTCTTTAAGGAGGTTTTTTGAGGGTTTGGCTTACTCACGCCCCCTCCAACCCGAACGGGTCTTCCTGCTCATCGCTGGTCGGGCGGCGCTTGCACTGCTCGATGCGCAGCGCGATGGTGCCCGTCACAAGCATCACCCCTGCTGAAATCAGAAACGCCCACGCGCCGTAGGCATCGTACATATAGCTGCCCAGAATCAGGCCCGCGATGCTCGCCGTGCTGCCCGCGCTCGAGGACAGCCCCTGCACCCCACCCTGGTACTGTTTGGGCGGCGTTTTGGCCAGAATCGCCAGGAAGGTCGGCCACATATGCCCGTTGCCCAGCCCAAACAGGATGCCGCTGAGGTAGATCGGCCAGCTTTCGATGGCGAACATCATCGTGAAGGCCCCGGCCAGCAGCACCATCCCACCAACCACCAGCACGGTGTCGCTGAAGAGCTTACTGCTGTATTTCAGTAGCACGCCCTGCGTAAAGATCATCGTACCCGACAGGAACACGAAGAAGATGCCCAGCTCGGTCTCGTTCCAGTTGAGCCCGGCAGCGGCGTGCAGCGGGAAGCTCGTATAGAACGTGTTGAAGCCCAAAAAGATGAGCAGGTTGAGCAGCAGCATATAGGGCACGTTCTCGAGTTTGAGGAGCGTGCGGATGCTAGCTTTTCGCTGTGGCTTGTCGTCGTCTGTTTTCAGCTTTGGCGGTTCTTTCAAAAAGAAAATGAGCACGAACAGACCCACCAGCATTATGCCGCAA
>CAZTEZ010000177.1:0-6203 GCA_964611815.1 uncultured Bacteroidia bacterium
GCTATTTTTGACGTATGCAATACGTCGTATTCGAAGACCACCGCGCTGTTGATCTACGCCCGCTCACATTCACCCGCCCGGTGTGGGATTTACGCTGTGGCGTACTCACGCTGCGTGATAAATGGGGCAAAGCTCTGGAGGCTCGGGTGCACGGCCGAGCCGTCGGGCACCTCGCGGTGAAGTTCAACGACTACGTGCCCGCCGCCGACGAGACGGTTTACATCAACGGCAAGCTGTTGCCCGACGAAGAGCTGCTGCGGGTGCTGCACAACCTCGCCCCCGAACACGGCGCCATTGGCCCCGAGGGCGACATCCTCTTCTTTCGCACGCGCTCCGAACAGCCCATTCGCGACAACGCTTACGTGCTGGAAGACACGCTCTTGGCCGACATCAACCTTGAGACCTACGAGCGAGATTTCGACAGCATCGAATTCACCTGGCACCTCTTCAAGCACGCGAAACAGCAAATCGCCTGGGACTACGTGATGCTCACCGCCGGCCGTCGCAGCCAGCCCATCGACGATCTTGGCACGCTGGTCTACGGTGCCGATAACATCTTCGTTGAGGAAGGTGCGAGCATCAAAGCAGCGACCCTGGACGCCGAAGATGGCCCCATCTACATCGGCGGAGGCGCGACGATACAGCCCGGGGCGATCATTCAGAACGCGCATGCCATTTGCGAGCATGCCACCGTGAACATGGGCGCCAAGCTCCGCGGCGACAGCGTCATCGGCCCCTGGGTGAAAGTCGGCGGCGAGGTCGGCAACTCGGTGTTTTGGGGGTACTCGAACAAAGCCCACGATGGCTACGTCGGCAATTCCGTCATCGGCCAGTGGTGCAACCTGGGGGCCGACACCAACACGTCGAACCTAAAGAACAACTACGGCAATGTGCGCGCCTACAATTACGCCGCCCGCGAGATGGAAGACACCGGCGAAATGTTCGTCGGCCTCACGATGGGCGACCACTCAAAGTGCGGCATCAACACGATGTTCAACACCGGGACGGTGGTGGGCGTTGCGGCGAACATCTTCGGCGCGGGCTTCCCGCCCAAGCACATCCCGAGCTTCGCCTGGGGTGGGGCGGATGGCTTCGATACGTTCGATATCGACAAGTGCCACGAGCTGGTTGCGACCGTCATGGGCCGACGCAAGGTGGAATACACTGACGCTGATGCGGATATCATCGACCTCGTCTTCGATGCCACACAAAGCCAGCGCTGGTGGGAGGAGCAGCCGGAGGGCGGTTTGGATTGAGCAGCCAATCCGCCCAATTCGTGTCTGTATATGGCGTTGAGCAGCACGCTTGCCATTTGTTGAGTTATACTCTAAATTGGAGTTAGGCTTGCGTTTTCCAACGCTACTGCCTGCATGTATCGATTTACATGTGTCAAATTAAAAGAGCAAATACCATGGCCAAACCCATTGAGAAACAACGCCTTCAAGCCTGGATTCCAAAACAGTTAAAAAAGCAACTGGACGACATGGCCGAAGCGCGCGCCATGACCATCACGGAGCTCGTGACTCAAACGCTACGCGACGCCGTGGAGAAGTATGAGCGCGAGCGTTACTTGATTGAAGTCAGCAAACGCGACATGGCGCGCATCATGGAGCTACTCGATAATCCACCCGAACCGACAGCGGGTTTGAAAGCGCTTTTTGAAGAGCACGATGAATGGGTAACTGAAAACAAAAGGCATGCTTTCCGAGAAACTTCAGAAGAAGAAGCATAAGCGTGAAGGCTTCAGTTACGGCAATGAAGAACTGGATACCTATCTGTTGAGATGGGCCAGTCAATCTCAGAAGCGTAATCTGGCACAGGTTTATGTTTTGCCAAAAGGGGCCGAAGACGGAACTGTAATCGGCTATTATACCCTTTCGGCTTTGCACCTGGAGTCGACGAGCATGAGCGAGCAACAGCGGAAACGTTTCAAAGTACCACCAGACTTCAAAGTGCCCTCCATCATCATTGGTCGCTTTGCTGTAGATCAACGCTATCAAGGACAGGGAATAGGAAGACAACTGCTGACGGAGGCGTTCAAACAAGCCGTGATTAGCGCTGAAACCATTGGTGTCAATCTTGTTCTTATTGACGCTATTGATGAAGCTGCTAAACAATTCTATTTGCGATTGAACATCGGTTTGGAACCATTGCCTGACCACCCAATGCGATTGATTTTGCCGATGCAGACCCTTCAGAGGCTCTATCCATTTCAGTGATACTTAATCAGGACTTCTGCTGTCTTCCCCCCGCCGATTCCTTAACTTCGCAGCAACCACCGCGGCAGCGCTTCACACAGGCAGATGGGGAACCCCAAGATCAACATCGCAATCGACGGCTATTCGGGTGTGGGCAAAAGCACCACCGCCCAGATGGTGGCCCACGAGCTGGGCTACACCTTTTTGGACTCCGGGGCGATGTACCGCGCCGTGACCTGGGAGCTGCTCAATCGCGAGATCGACCTGCGCGATGAAGACGCCGTCGCTGAGTCGCTCGATACGATGACCCTCGAAATCGACTCCGACCCGGTCACGCACTATTACAAGCTGTACTTGAACGGCAAGCCCATGAACGAGGAGCTGCGTGAGCGCACCACCCGCGACCATGTCAGCACAGTGGCGGCGATTAGTGCCGTGCGCAAATTTCTGGTGGAGCAGCAGCGAGAGATGGGCGCCGACAAAGGCATCGTTATGGACGGGCGCGACATCGGTACGGTGGTCTTCCCGGATGCCGAGTTGAAGGTCTTCATGACCGCCGACCTCGAAGAGCGCGTGCAGCGTCGTCAGCAACAGCGGGCAGAAGCCGGGATTAATGAACTGGCGAGCGCCATTCGCGCCAACCTGAAAATGCGCGACAGCATGGACACCACCCGCAAAGACTCGCCCCTGCGCAAGGCCCGCGATGCCCGGCTGCTTGACACCACCCACATGAGCATCGAAGAGCAGGTGAAAACCGTGCTGAAATGGGCGCATGAGGCGTGTGTGCGCCAAGGCAGCTGAGTGCGCAGAGCCTTGGCGAAACCCCAAAGCCACTGAAATTTGTCGTGGGCCAATGCACCAAAATGCCTTAACTTAAGGTTAATAATGCGGCACGTCTGTGCCTTAAATTTTCGCCTGATTCCCGTACGATTATGTCTATGCCACGCCTTCATCCGCTGTTCCTGGTGCTTTTGAGCGCCTTCTTACTCATTTTCGTGGCCTGCGATAATGACGACGACAACAACGATGACCCGCTGCCCTCGCCGGTGCCGGATGTCAACCTCATCGAAATGCAGGTCAATGGCGACCCGTTCCGCAGCTTTCAGCAGTACGCGCTCTACGATTCGGTGCAGCAGTTCAGCGAGCTTTCTGGTAGAGACGGCGATTACACGCTGGTGTTGCGCAAAAACGGGCGCTTTTCCCTTGGGAACTATCAGCTTGGCGACGATGGCCTGACGGGCTACATCCGCACGCCCAATGAGGGTGAATTCCCCTTCACGTCGCTGTCGCTGCTGATTGAGGACGTGGCAGGCGATTCCATCAGCGGGACGTTCAGCGGCACGGTGCAGCAGCAGGGTGGTGAGGTGATCGCCGTGGACAGCGGGCGTATCTCAAAGCTGGCCGTGCGTCGGCAGGGCAACACTGCCGTTTCGTACACCGACTCTACGAATTTCACCATGCAGATCGACGACATCGACTGGAGCGCCGTGTTCTCGGTCGGCGCCTACCGCGACGCACCTAACCGTCTGGTGCTGGAAGCCACCGGGCAAAATGCGCTAACTGGCGCGCAGTCGACCTTCTCGCTCGTGATGCCCATTGCGGCGGGCGAGACCGGCACGTATGTGCTGGATTCGGTGCCCGGGCTGGGCGGAACTTACGTTGAAGAAGGCGCGACCTATATTTTCGATCGAGGGCGTATTGAAATCACAGCCTACGAAAACGGCTACGTAAGTGGCAGCATTCCAGAACTGCGTGGCGAGGGCCTGAGCGCCAACGATTACCGCAACTTCTCGGATGGGGTCTTCAAAGATGTACCGCTCTTTGAGTAACGTTTGGAGCGTTTTTCCGTATAATACCGGTACACCTTCTTTCAGCTGTACATGTCGCACCAATGGTCCCAACACGCCTGGATATTCGCCGATAACGGCTACGCGCTGGATATCCACGTGCGCGATGCGAAACGCGACGACTGGCTGGCGCTCTTCGAGCATTTCAACGCGCAATACGACGTGAAGTACCGGCCCATTGAAACGGCTGATATTCAGGACCAAATTCCACTAGAGCTGATCAAAGCGGAGTTCGAGCAAGGCCCGAGCGACACCATGCGCGACTTGTCGCTAATCGTTGATGGCATCAATATCGGCTGCGGGATTTTCTCTTCCGACAAATCAGAGTTTTTCTTCACGCCTACACAGGTGAAAGACCAGGCCAGCTTCGACACCGTGCTCGACTTTATGTTCGACGTTGCAAAAGTGACAGGCTGCGATGTGACGCTCACCCCCGGCAACGTGGGCGATTTGCCTTATATCACCATCAGCGTGCACGGTATCAACTTCCCGATGCGCCCGAGTGCGTAGCATCAGCTAGCACTGGCTCAACTGATTCAATCACACATTTGCTTCGTTCTCGCGCTCAGGTACGGCTTCGGGCGCTGCGGGTGGGAGTTCGTTGCCGTTTGTGCCCCCGTCATCTTTGCCAGGCATGTCAATGGTGTCGGTTGGCGGCGGTGCTGGCGAGTCGTCCTCGAACGTATTCGGATCGAGCTGCTCGATGTCTTCAGCGCCGTCGCGCTCCAAACGCTCACCAAACGAGCGGCCACCGAAAAACGCCATGGCCCCGGCCAGCAGGAAGATCAGAATTAGAATGCGCACCTTGTTTGCTGGTGCCGCACTCATGCCGATGAGCTGCATCAGGCGGTCGCCGATGCTGGGAATGGCCAGCGCCGAGGCTACAAAGTAGAGCACCGCGGCTATAAATTCGTAAGAAGAGCCTTGCTCGCTGCTCCCCAAAAACGCGTACAACAGCCCCAGAATGAAGCTGAAGACGCCCACCATGGCGATTAAAACGTTCATGCCTCGAAGTTAGCCGATTTACGTGATTTTCGCCGAACAGGTGCTAAATTCCGGCCATGACCCGCAAAGAGAAAGCCGAGATCGTCATCCAGCGCCTGCGTCGGGAGTACCCAACGCCCGAAACCGAGCTGAAATACACGAGTCCGTATGAGCTGATCGTGGCCGTGGCGCTGTCGGCGCAATGCACCGATGTGCGCGTCAACAAAGTGACGCCTGCGCTATTCGAGCGCTTCCCGACCGTGCAAGCGCTCGCCAAGGCGGAGGTGGACGAGATTTTCGAGTACATCAAATCCGTGAGCTACCCCAACAACAAGTCCAAGCACCTGAAAGGCCTCGCCGAAAAGGTCGTGAATGAGTTTGACGGCGAGATTCCAATGGCGCACAAAGACCTGGAAAGCCTGCCCGGGGTTGGCCGAAAGACCGCCAACGTGGTCTCGGCGGTGCTCTATGACAAACCTGTGATTGCCGTCGATACGCATGTGTTTCGGGTGAGCAACCGGCTGGGGCTCGCCCGGTCGAAAAACTTCAAAAAAGTCGAGGAGCACGTGACCAAAGCCATTGCACCCGAAGACCGCGTGGATGCGCACCACATGCTGATTTTGCACGGGCGCTACACCTGCAAAGCGCGCAAACCGCGGTGCGAGCAGTGTAGTTTGACAGATATCTGTAACTTTTACAAGCGCGAACAACAGAAGGCCCAGCGCACCAGCGAGGCCTGAATCGCGTTAGTACACCAATGCAACCTGTTCAGTTTTTACGCCTGAGCCTCCGGCTCGTGTACCTCAGTTGGCTGCTGCCGCTGTGCCTCAACGCGCAGGGCGAGGAGCTGGAGGACGAGCTCGACTTCGACGAAGACAACGCCGAGCACGCGGGTTTTGAGCCCGAAGACCTCTCGCCCATGGATGTCGCGAAGGTGTATTTCAGCCCCATGCCGCCGCAAGTGAAGCAGCTCGTGACGTGTTGCGAGCTGGACTCCGAAGATGCGCTCTTCCACGACCAGATGATGTTCATGCTGCCCGATAACCGCGATGCCGAGGCCGAGCTGCTGTGGTCGCGGGGCGATTCGGCGGTGGCGCGGTTGGCGCGTTCCACCGAGGCGCGGGAAAAATCATCCTGCTGCTCGCGGGAAAAGTTGTACTTGGCCGCGCATTTC
>CAZTEZ010000177.1:6213-6696 GCA_964611815.1 uncultured Bacteroidia bacterium
ACGTATCTGAAAGTCGGTGATTTTGAGCGCGCGTACTATATTTTTATGGTGAAGCGCGAGGGCTGGAAGGTGGCCGCGAGCCGCACGGTGCAGGGCGTTGATCTGGCGGAATCGCTGTTGCTCGAATCGCGCGAATTGGATGACGACGGCGTCAGTCAGCTCGACAGCTCGCTCGCCAACGCCAGCAACGGGCAAATGACCTGGCGGCTGATGCTGCGCTATGCCAGGCTGCTTACCAGCAGCGACGACGATTTGCGGGAATTCTTTTTCGATAACCGCGAGGCGTTCAGTACGCTCAAGCAGCGTACGTATGAATCGCTGGCGATCATGGCCGAGTCGCGCGATCGGGTGGTGGAATTCAACCCGATGCTCGCCGACGCACTCAAAACACTCGCCTTGCAGGACGCGAGTATCGACCGCTACCTCGACGAAAAGCACGATAAACTGCTCTTCTTCCAGATTGGCGGCACTGGCTACGACACC
>CAZTEZ010000178.1:0-6676 GCA_964611815.1 uncultured Bacteroidia bacterium
CGCAAGCATTCGCCAGCACCACGCCGCCCATATCTTCGAATGCCTTCAGTTGTCCAGTTGGGCGAGCAATACTACCACCAGCGTATCCGCACCCAAAGCGCCTGGGACAGCACGCAGGGCGGCGGTTTGCCGGTTGCGATCATCGACACCGGCATCGATCAATGGCACCCGGAATTGGCAACTAAGTTGTGGATAAATTCTGCGGAGGACCTCAACCAAAACGGGCTGTTGGACTCAACCGACCTTAATGGCATCGACGACGATGGTAACGGCTACATTGATGATGTGATCGGCTACGACTTTGCCGACCAGCCGCTGCTGCTGGGTGGCGGCGACGACCTCGCGCCCGACCCTGAGCCTTTCGACGACAATGGCCATGGCACGGCCGTGAGTGGCGTGATTGCTGCCGAGGCGAACAACAACTATGGCGGTGCGGGCATTGCGCCGAACACGCGACTGATGACGCTGCGGGCGTTCACGCAGTCGGGCGTGGGCGAAGACGATGACATCTCGCGTGCCATCGTGTATGCTGCAGACAATAGTGCACGTGTACTAAACTTGAGTTTCGGCGACGTTTACCCTAGCCAGCTGATGCAAACGGCTTGTAAATATGCGTATGACCGGGGCGTTGTGATCGTCAGCTCGGCTGGCAACGCGAGTGGCGATTTGCTGGCCTACCCCAGCGGTTTCGGTGAGGTCATCGCGGTGTCGGGCACGTCCTACAACCCAGACACCGACAACGAGTTTCTCTGGCCATTCTCGAATTATGGGCATACAATCGACCTCTGCGCACCCGCTGCGGGCGTTTTCACCACCTGGCCCTCAGATGTACCCAATCCGAATCCTGGTAGTGACACGCTCTTCACGACGATCAACGGGACGAGTTTTGCGGCGCCGATGGTGGCCGCTGGGGCGGCGCTCTTATTGAGCCTTGACCCCACGCTGAGCCCGCAGCAGGTACGGGGCGTGCTGAGCTCCACGGCCGACGACCTAGACGACCCGGGCTGGGATCACTACACAGGGGCCGGGCGGTTGAACCTGGAGCGCGCCTTGCAGTTTGTGGGCGGGGTGGACGTGCAGATACTATCGCCTGAAAATGACGGCGGTACGGGTGAGAACACACTCGAGATTGTGGGCAATATCCTACACCCGCAACTCAATTTAGCACAACTGTACTACCGTGAAGGCCGAGGTGATTCCAGCGCTTGGATAAGTATAGGGAATGAGATCAGCACCCAACGCATTGAAGACACGCTGTATGTCTGGAACGTCTCCCAGCTTGCTGAAGGTGAGTACACTTTGCGCCTAAGCGTGAGTCTGAAGAACGGACAGACAGTGGAGGATCGCGTGCGTGTGCTGATCGATCGCTCGGCGCCGCAGGTCGAAATCATCCGGTCGCAGATGGCCTGGAACGACGACCGCAATGGCCTCTTCGTGAGCTACCGCAGCGACGATATCGCGCGCTGTCGCATGATATTCGACGGAGAAAACGGTGAGCAATCCCGGCTCTTCGACAAGGTGGTACGCAATGGCGACTTCTATATCCCTGAGGAGCAACTACGTATGGGGGGCACAACGTGGCGCGTTGAATGCACGAATGCCGCTGGATTAGTGACTAGTACACCTGTACGAAACTATTTTCCGCAGCCGGCCCAGATTCGACGGGATGCAGTGACAGAACTCGACTACAGCCTCCCCATGGGTTTCTATTTGACTGACCCCATTATTCTTGGCGACCAGCGGGTCGTATACAGCGATTACAGTGAACAGTTAACGTTCGGCAAGCTGAAAGTGTCGCGTTTCACAAATGGCAATTTTGTTGAGGCTGACAGCGTGAATAGCCCTAGTATTCTGATTCCTAAGCAGTATGACCAGCCCGTAAACATGCCGGAGGCCTACTTGCTCAGTAACTTTAGCGACACGACTTATTTCCACACCTTCGACAATGCAGACTTAAATGCCGAGCCCGCCCGGGTTATCAGCAACGGCCGTTTTCCGATCATGTTCAGCGACTTGGATCAGGACGGTCAGCACGAATTGTTGATGCGAGATTCTGAAAACCGCTACGTGATGGAGTGGAACGGCAGCGATTACATGGAAGTCGCACAGCTACCTGACCCTGAGGTGAATAATTTCGGTGTAGGCTCGCCCCGCGGCGCTGTCGGCGACACGGACGGCGACGGGCAACTGGAATTCTGGTACGGCGACTATGATGGTAACCTCTACGGCTGGGAAGCCACGGGAAATGATGCGTATACGCTCATGCAGACGATAAGCGTGCCGCAGCAGGTGGCGACGAGCGAATATATTAGTACAGCCGACCTAACTGGTGACGGCTTACCCGAGCTAATCTCTGCCAGCCACAGCACGCCGCTCCGTAATTTCGACGACGAGTACGACCCGCAATACTGGACGCTACGAGTGTATACGACGGCCGGCAACGACAGTTTGGAAGAGCTGGCCAGCACACTGATTTACAAACACTTCGGTGCCGATTTCAATGCGCTGACCGTGCGCAATCTGACGGGTGACAACACGCCGGAAATCTTGTTGACCTGCTTCCCGCGAACCTATGTTTTTCAGCTGAACGACAGCACGCTTACACCGCTTTGGTATGGCCCAGGACTGGCAGACGCGCATGTCGTAGGCGATTTCAACGAAAACGGCATACCTGAATTCTGTATCGGGCTAGGCGATGAAGCGCCGTTTTTCGAGTTAAATGACGGGGTTGGCGGGCCTTCTCCGCGCCTGATGGCTGAGATTGTGTCTGACAATCAGATTCAACTCCGTTGGAACGGCGTGCCCGATGCTGCCAGTTACATTGCTTACAGACAGGTAGTTATAGATACACTCGGCCCCACTTTTGAAGGCCTCACGAACACCGGCACCGCCACTTCGCTGCTTGACGAGGACGTACAGCTGAATCAAGAGTACGCCTACTTTGTTGTCGCAAACACGCCCGGTGGCCCGGTGCAGTCGAATCTCGTGCGCGTCACCCCACGAGCTGAATCACGCTTGATTTTAGCTGAAGCGACTTCTAGTACGACTGTACGACTACAATTCGATGGCCTCGTGGAGGCGCGAGAGAGCGAACTGCAGCGCATTGAGTTGAACACTGGCGTGCAGCCATCGCAGTCGCTTTTGGCCAGCCAAACCAGCCTGCTTTTGCGCTTTGATGAACCACTCGCCGCAGGTAGCTACAGCGTTTCAATTGACACCAGCTTTTTGGATGCAAACCATCGAAAACTAGCTCCAGATGCGCGCACAGCAGGTTTTGTGGTGGAGGATAATGCGGTCAGGCCACTCATCTTTACCCGCTGGGAGAAGCAATCGCCGCAGTCGGCTCGGCTGTATTTAAGCGAGCCCGTCGTCGAGAGTAGCCTCTCGCCTGCAGCATTTCATGTGTTGCCCAATGGGGAACCGCAAACAGCGGCATTTGCCGATGCCTCTCGCCAGGTCATTGACCTCACTTGGACGGGACCTCGACTGGATGCCGTTGGGTATAGTACGAGTGTACGAATGACGCAACTAGTGGGTGCAGATGGCGGCATCATCATCCCTGGTCAGGGCGACGTGGCGGCGTTTGTTGAAACCACGGAAGTGCTTGATAACGTGTACGTTTACCCCAATCCCGTCGACCGAGCAGCAGTGCAGACTTCGGGTGCCTGCCGGTTTGCGAACGTCCCCCCCGGCGCAACGATCACGATCATGACCAGCACGGGTTTCCGCGTGCGCTCATTGCAGGAGACCGACAGCGACGGCGGCATCCCCTTTGACCTCCGCGACAACACCGGCACTGAGCTCCGACCCGGCATCTACCTCTACAAAATCACGCTGCCGAATGGCGACGAGACGCTAAAGCAATTCAGCATTACCCGCTGATTGACAGAGTTTTAGAAGCGCCCATTCTTCAAACGATCGAGTAGCCAATGCGCATATTGGGCGTTGCTATGAAGCGTCCCAAATCCATCAGATTGGCCCAAATCGAGGTGCATCTGCCGACGCAGTGCGTCCATCCCGCTCTGATTTTCAGGCGTTGGCTTCAGCAGTCGCTTGACCAAACGGCGCACCGGCTTAGGGGTGAGGTTGCGAATTCGTACGAGTGTACTAGAGCGGTCAATCAGGTGGTCGATATCGGGTGCGCTGGTCTCAATACCGTGTGGCTGAAAGAAGGCCCGCTCCACCGTCTCGCGAAACAGCTTCCGCTTGTATCGCTGGTCGAACGGCGCGCGGTACCAGAACCGCAGCCAATCGGGGTGCATGAACGGCATGCACCAGCGGTACCCGAAAAACTCCTGCACGCGAATGGACTGGTTCGGGTGCTTCACCGTGAAATTCAGTGTTTTCCAGTTTTCGAGCTGCGCGATGATAGCGTGTACGTCTTGTCTATTAATGTCCTCCACAATCGCTTCCAGCGAGCTCAAAAAAATTGGCTCTGCCTGCTTGCTCAGCGGCATCTGCGGGAAGAGTCGCGAGCGACACATGAGGTAGGTCGGATCGAACTCAGAGCGCATCAATTGTCTGACTTCCAGCGGATCCGGCACGCTTTTGCCGGCGGTGAGGTCAGCGAAATGGCCGATGACCATCAAGCTGTCTTCTGGTACCCGGCCCTGCCGTTTCAGTTCGCGAATGGCGATGTACTCCTGCTCGTAGGGCAGCATACTCCCGCGATGAGCGTACGCTCGGTAGCGCTCGGCTTGCTCATCGAAAAAGAGTTGGGCATTGCGGTCATCATATGGCACGAAGGCCCACTTAAACCCCAGGCTTTCAGCTGTTTGTCGTGCACGCTTGGCCTCGAAACCGTTCGGGTTGCCGTAGGTAAAGCAGTGCACATCGCTGTAGCCCAATTCCTTCAGCAGAATCGCCAGCAGCCGGCTGTCGTAGCCGCCACTGAGCGAAATGGCGATCGGTGCACCACCTGCCTGCACGATTACGTAGCGCCCGATTTCGAGGCATATTTCACGAAGTTGATCCGATGCCTCACGCCCATTCAAGAGCTCGTCAGTAGTGTGCCAGTGACGGAAATAAAACCCAAAGATGGCCTCTCCGCTGCCGGTGCGCGACCAGACGAGTTCACCCGCGTGCAGCTGGAGCACATCTTCATGTAGCGTCTCCCGACCAGGCACGAACCCCGCGTTTGCAAACCAAGTCGCCTCAGAGTCAGTTTTCAAGTTGCGATTGAATAAGCGGGCATCTGTCGCAAACTGAAGTCGCTCAGATTCGGGTGCAAAGAAAACCGGAAAAGTCTGATGTCTCCCAGCCAGCGCCAACTGCCAGTCTTCTCGGTCGATCACCAGGCTGAAATGTCCCGGGGCGTACTGCAGAAATTCAGCCAGGCGCTCCGCCGTGGCGCTCGGCGATTCGCTGATGCACGCGAGCAGCCGGGCCTCAAAATCAGCCGGTACCCCATTTGTTATCAACCAGGTATGAGGCGCAATCTCTCGCCACTGATAGACCAGTTGTTCGCCACGCAAAAACATGACGCGAAGTTAATGGGAATTCATGGCTACACCCCCAGCAGCGTAAACGCGCTGTCGTGCACGCCGTGCTTGGTGAAATGGTCGACGAGCTCGGCGAAAAAGTCGTCGCTGCAAACGGTCGCACTGTCACCGACTATAACGAGCTTTTTGCGCACCCGGGTGAGCGCCACATTCATGCGACGCTGATCGGAAAGGAAGCCGATTTCGCCCTCGTCGTTGCTGCGGGTGAGCGAGATGTAGATGATGTCGCGCTCCTGCCCCTGAAAACCGTCGATGGTGTCGATCGAAAACTGGTGCGGGTATTGCTCGCCGTAGCCGCTAATCGAAAATTTCTCTTGCAGCGTATCGACCTGCGCGCGGTAGGGCGCGATGAGCCCGATGGACAGCGGCGCTGTGCCCTGGCTGTCTAGGTATTGTAGCAGGTGGTCGAGGTGCGTCATCAACACGCCCGCCTCTTCGGGGTTGAAGCGCGAGAGCGTGTCGGGGTTTTGGTGCTCGTGGAAGCCGCAACCGGCAGTGTCGATGAACTCCAGCGGCTGGTTTTCGATGTCCAACTCAAGCTCCGGGTCGCTCAGCAGGCGGTGGTTGGCCACACTATCGTCGGCAATGAGGCCGTCGTCGTAAAAATACCGGCTCGAAAACTGCATGATCTCGGTGCTCATCCGGTACTGCGTCTGCAGCATGCGCCCGATGTTGTCGATGCCCAGCCCCAGCTGCCGCGTAAAGCACTTTTCCATCAGGCTCTCACCCAGGCCTTCGCGTGCAGCCTGTTTAGACTTCACGGTGGGCGGCAACTGCAGGTGGTCGCCTGCGAATATGATACGCCCTGCCCGCAGCATCGGGATGAAGCTTGCGGGTGCCAAGGCTTGCGCCGCCTCGTCGATGAAGACCGTCTTGAACTTCTTGGAGCCCAGCACCTCGTTGGTGCTGCCGACAAACGTGCAGCAAATGGCCTCGGCGTTCTTGATGATGTCGAAGATCATGTACTCCTCCAGCGTGCGTGAATCGCGACGCATGGCATCGGCGTCTCTGAAGAGCGGCCCGATTTTGTGGCGCTTGCCCCGGCCCTGGCTTTTCGTGAGTTTGAGCGCCTGTTGGCGCAGCTGCTCGGCATCCCGGCGCAGGCGCTTGTACTCTTTGTAGTCCGGGTGCTGGTTGAATTGCGATTCGAGGGTGAGTTCGTACAGATGATCGCT
>CAZTEZ010000179.1:0-6624 GCA_964611815.1 uncultured Bacteroidia bacterium
GCCTGTATGGCACCTATATTAAGCCCTCGCTTCGACGGAAGTGGGGGCTTTTTTTATGGGTACAAACATTGTTTCGACATATCGTACTGAGTAATTTACACAAGCAATCACTCCAATCTTTCTCCCAAAATGTCTGTTTTCACTGCATTGGATGCAGCTGTTGAAATCAGCGGAATCACTGTATTGTCATATCTCAATGCCATTGATTTCGGTCGTGATATTCGTGAGCGACTGCTGAATAATCAGGACATTTACCCCACACCGGATACTTGGCACAAACAGCAGGCGTACCTTGATGTACTCAGGTTGACCAAAGACTTGATGGGAAACCAGTCGTTGTTTTTGATCGGTCGTGCAATACCAGACTACGCGGATTTCCCGACGACCATCCACGATATTGAGACGGCGCTATCTGGCATTCAGACCGCATACCAGATGAATCATCGAGGTGGAGAAATTGGTTTTTACGGCTTAAATCTTTCGATGATAGCTGCTCACGTGCAGTGATGGAGTGCAAGAACCCCTATCCGTCTGAACTCGATCGCGGCATCATTACGACGCTCGTACGACGCTACACCCCTGGGCGTCCGCACGAAGTGGATGTCGTTTTGGACACAACTAAGCCTAGCCGTGAGCAGGGGGCTGACTCCTGTTGGTATATAATTTCGTGGTAACGCGTAACCCTCTGACTAAAAGTCTAGTATAAACAGGTGGTCAAATCGAATGATCTGTCCTTCTTACCTTTACCGAAAAGTACGCTAATGTCAATCCCACTCTTAATTGTTCAGATAGTCGGCTTCGTATTGCTGATCTATTTGATTGTCTCGCTCTTCTTCACTGTCAAGCAGCAGAGCGTAGCTGTTATTGAACGCTTCGGTCGGTTTCAGCGGCTTGTGCAACCGGGCTTGAATATGAAGCTACC
This sequence comes from uncultured Bacteroidia bacterium, assembly GCA_964611815.1. Taxonomy (GTDB): domain Bacteria; phylum Bacteroidota; class Bacteroidia; order J057; family CAZTEZ01; genus CAZTEZ01. The sequence goes on from CAZTEZ010000179.1 coordinate 923, forward strand.
GATCATCGACCGGGTGGCTGGGCGCGTGAACATGCGCGTGCAAAATCTTGAAGTCGATATCGAGACCAAGACGCAAGACAATGTCTTTGTGCACATGCGTGTGAACGTTCAGTATCTGGTGATGCCAGAGAAAGTCTATGACGCGTTTTACAAACTCAATGATGTGCATACGCAGATATCGGCCTTCATTTTCGATGTCGTGCGCGCGCAGGTTCCCCATCTTGATCTCGATGAGGTCTTTTCGAAAAAAGACAGCATCTCAAACGCGATCAAGGAAGAGCTGCATGACTCGATGGAGGAGTATGGTTACAACATTATCAAAACGCTGGTGACTGATATTGACCCGGACGAGAAGGTCAAAATCAGTATGAACGAGATCAATGCGGCGACTCGACTGCGCATGGCGGCTTCCGAGAAGGGTGAGGCGGACAAGATTATCCGTGTGAAAGCTGCTGAGGCCGATGCAGAAAGCAAGGCGCTGCAGGGTAAGGGTATCGCAGACCAGCGCAAGGCGATCGTGGAAGGTTTACGCGAAAGTGTAGAGGAATTCACGGAGCATGTGGGTGATACGACAGCTTCGGAAGTGCTGATGCTGGTGCTGCTGACGCAGTATTTCGACACTTTGAAGGAAGTGGCGGAGTATTCGAACACCAATACGCTGATGCTGCCAAACAACCCCGGTGGCATGCAGAACCTCGCTGATGAAATCCGAAATGCCATGTTGATGACGGACATGGTTTCAAAGAACGCTGAACAGCCGGGCTCTGCAGGTGCGCGTTCGTAATAATCCACTACATTTGTGTCTGAACTTTTTGTGGGCAGGCCCGTTTAGGAGTCTGTCCCCCAAATAAACACAAATACATATGTATCCTGAACATATCGTAGCGCCGATGCGCGCTGAGCTAACGGATATCGGTTTCGATGAATTGCAATCGCCGGAGGCGGTTGACGAGTTGGTGAAACAAGACGGCACAAGTCTTCTGGTGGTCAATAGCGTTTGTGGCTGTGCGGCTGGTGCTGCACGCCCGGGTGTTCGCCTGGCGCTGCAGAACGACACCAAGCCCACCCGTGTGGCTACGGTGTTTGCCGGCGTCGATAAAGCCGCGACTGACCGCGCGCGTCAGCACCTACTGCCCTATCCGCCCTCTTCACCCTCAATTGCCCTCTTTAAAGACGGCAATCTGGTGCATTTCATCGAGCGCCACCACATTGAAGGCCGTTCGGCTGAAACGATTGCCGAGAACCTGAAGATGGCCTTCGAAGAGCATTGCAAATAATATTTGCAAATAAAGCGCTAATAATCAGAACACTAAAAAGCACGCGATTCGCGTGCTTTTCTGTGTTAGGGGCTATCGCCCGAAATTTTTGTATCTTCTGAAAGACACTAAAACCTCTGCCGAACACATGACTGCTATCCGAAGCGACTGGAGCCGCGAGCAAATTGCTGACGTTTACAACAAGCCGCTTTTCGAACTGATTTTCGAAGCGCAACAGGTTCATCATCAATACCATACACCCGGTGAGGTGCAAGTATGCACTCTGCTGTCGGTCAAGACTGGCGGCTGCCCGGAAGATTGCGCCTACTGCCCGCAAGCAGCGCGTTATCAGACAGATGTGGATGTCCACAAACTGATGGACGTCGACGAAGTGATCGCAAATGCCCAGCAGGCCAAAGACAATGGCTCGACCCGTTTTTGTATGGGTGCAGCCTGGCGCGAAGTGCGCAATAACCGCGATTTCGACAAGGTGCTGCAGATGATTAACGGCGTGCAAGAGCTCGGCCTGGAAGTCTGCGCAACAATGGGCATGGCTACTCAAGAGCAGCTCGAGCAAATGCGCGAGGCCGGTTTGTATGCTTACAACCACAACCTTGACACGGCGCCGGAGTTCTACAAAGACATTATCTCGACACGCGAGTAGGAGAACCGCCTCGATACGCTCAGCAACATTCGCAACGCCGGCGTGACCGTCTGCTGCGGCGGGATTGTCGGCATGGGCGAAACTGACAGCGAGCGTATCGGGCTGCTACACCAGCTCGTTACGATGAGCCCACACCCGGAATCGGTACCGATTAACGCGCTGGTGGCCGTGGACGGCACACCGCTGGAAGAGCAAGAACGCGTGAGTGTTTGGGAAATGCTTCGCATGATCGCTACGGCACGCATCATCATGCCGCGCACGATGGTTCGCCTTTCAGCCGGGCGGGTGAACATGAGCCAAGAGGAGCAGGCACTGTGCCTCCTTGCGGGTGCCAACTCAATCTTCGCCGGCGACAAGCTGCTGACGACCCCCAACAACGAGGTGAACGCCGATGTCGAGCTGTTCAATCTGCTCGGCCTCAAAGCTCGCCCCGCCTACAAGACCTCTCCGACTGAGGCTGAAGTTCAGGCCAAAGCGCCGGTTGCCGACGCAACTGCCTGAATTGAAGCTCTTAACGCCTAACATCATCAATCACCGTGGAACAGACCGCAACCGCAACGCAAACCATGACGAGTCAACTTGCAGCCGGGCTGCAAGGCAATCAGATTCTCAAAATCGCCTACGAAGTGCGCGGCATGAAAGCCGCCGGCGAACGGGTGGGGGACTTCACCATTGGCGATTTCCATGCCGACGAATTCCGCATTCCGCAAGCTGTGGCCGATGGCATCAAGCATTACGTCGATCAGGGCATGACGAATTACCCGCCCTCAATGGGCGTGCCCGAGTTGCGAAAAGCGGTTACAGAGCTGTATGCAAAGGACATGGGCGTTGCGCCTGAAATTGATCAGGTACTTGTCTCGAGCGGCACGCGACCGCTGATTTATGCTGGTTTTCAGGCGATTGTTGACCCGGGCGATAAAGTCATCTACGGTGTGCCGTCGTGGAACACCAACCATTATGTGTACCTCACGCAAGCCACCAAAGCTGAGATTGCCACCCGCCCGGAGGAGAACTTCATGTTGACGTTGGAGCAAATCCGTCCGCACCTCAAAGACGCGGTATTGCTTTGTCTGAATACGCCGATGAACCCCTCTGGTACAATGATTACCAGAGAACAGCTGACCCCTGTGATTCAAGAAATACTTGCGGAAAACAAGCGCCGCCAAACCACTGGTGAAAAGCCACTGTATGTGCTTTACGATCAAGTTTACTGGCGCATTACCCATGGCAGTGAGCATATTCACCCGGCCATGATCGACCCGGCGATGGAGGACTACACGCTTTATATGGACGGCGCTTCCAAAAACTATGGCGGCACTGGTCTGCGCGTGGGCTGGGCGGTTGTGCCCAAAGCGCTATCGACGCCTATGACGCACATCGTTGCGCACATGGGTGCTTGGGCGCCGAAGGCTGAGCAACTTGCGCTGGCGGACTTCCTGCCTAAATACGACGAGAATCACGCCTATTTCGATGCGCTTTCCAAGCCGATGCGAAACCGACTCGATGGCCTACACCAACTGTTTCAGAAACTGAAATCTGAGGGTTACCAAGTAGATAGCATCGAGCCGCAGGGTGGGTTGTTTCTGTCGATTTACCTCGGCCTGCAAGGCATGACCACGCCTGCGGGGGATGTGCTCGATAACCAAGAGGGCATCCGTAAATATCTACTTGAAGTTGGCAGAACGGCCTTCGTGCCATTCGCGGCTTTCGGCGACAGCACGAATATCGGCTGGTTCCGGGCCAGTGTCAGCGGCATCACGCAGCCAGACTACGATTTCGCTATCGCTGAACTGGAGCAGGCGATTCGCGCTTTGAACGCGGCCTGATGTGATTGAACGTTAGTGTTTTCGCAGTTGCCGGTACATCCAGCGCACTGCTAGTATCGCCGCAATTGATTCGACGAAAAAGGCTGGCACGAGCGCAACAACAGTGGTGCCCCACATGGTAGCGATCGCTTCGAAGCCGACGCGTAACAAACTGCTCAGTCCGAACCCAAGGGCTGCGACGCCGATCAGCAACGCGACCTTTTTCTGCCACTGCCATTCATGCCAGCGCAGGTTCGTTGTGCGCTCCGAGAGCCACCGTGCAGGTTCATCCAGCGCGAAAAACCCGAGGTAGATCACCGGGTAGGACGCAGACGGGACATTCATAATCATCAGAATACCAATGTGCAGCAGGATCATGAGCGCCAGCCCCCACTGCATCCAGCGCTGACGCATTGGCAGTGCGAGAAAGGACAGTTCGAGTAGTAGGGTGAACCAGTCGAAGGCCTCCCACAGCCAGCGCGCTTCAAGCTTTTGCATTGCGGGTTGTAGAAACATCTCGCGCTGGCCCTCAAAGAGCGCATGAAAGTAATACTGTCGAGTAGCCTGAGTAGTCACGTCAGCCCAGCCACCGACCAGCTTGGGTAAGCCGGCTGTGAGCAGGAGTATGCCCAGAATCCAGGCCCAGTAGGCCAGAATCAGGCGGTTATGGTCACCCTCTCGCACCGGTTTCTGGTTCAACGAAAAGGCTCGCTCCCACCCGCTGAACGCGAAAAACGCTGGCGTCACTAAAATCGGCAAACTGCCGTCGACTTTGCCCAGCGAATACTTGAAGCCATACACGACCAGCATCGTCAGCGTAAGCCCCACACCGGCCACCCGAACCCGCAAACCCAACACCAGCGCGCTGGCAAACAATAGGCCTAGGACATACAACAGCACCATTACCCAAGCCGGAGGGAAGCCCGAGAACAACTGCATCATCCCGATTGGCGCGAGATACAAACTGTCGGGCAGTGCGCTGATTTCAGTCAGCAGCGGCGGCATTTGCATCAGCATAAAATAGCCGCCAAGTATGATCCGAAACAGGCCCAGGCTGTGGTCAGAATACCTGTATTCGTCGAACAGGCTCCTGCCGATGCTGCGATCTAGTACGCGTGATACGCTTGATTGAATGCTCATGGCAGCGGAGCAGTTAGGGGGTAGGTGTCACTTTTGAGCGTACGACGCCCGAGCAGTTCACCAGTCGCGTAGCTGCGTTCAGTTGCCGTGCGTTCAATAAAGAGCGCTGTCGGCTGGCGATCAGGGTAGCGCCAAACGAGTTGCTCGAGCAGCCAGTCGCGAGTGGCGGTGGCGTTCAGGCGTCGCTGCTGAACGGCTTTTGGGTCGGGCAAAACGCTGCGCTCAACACGATTCTTAAACCGCTTCAGTCGTCCGTATACGCCGCCTTGCTGCGAGCCGTCGGCTTCTACCTGCTCGTGCGCCTTCTGGGCCAAAAAGAGCATCCGCACGACATAGGTCGCATGCAACTGCGGGTATCGCGCAAGTAATTCACGAGGCGCAATTGGGGTCTGTTTGCCGTCTTCAAAGCGCACTTTTAGTTCGATTTGCTGGCTCTGCCAACTGCTGGTCTCGGGTTGCACCCGCCCGAACGAGGGCAACAGAAAAGCGGGGTGGGGTTTATCCAGAAACGTGAATACCACAAACTGCGCGAGCAACGCACCCAGGAGCGCCACCAGTAAGATGCTATGACTTAAACGCTTGTGCAAAACAACAGCGATAGTATGATTAATGAGCGGATCGGGAAAGAATGGGAGCCAAAGCTAAGTAAAAAAGCTGCCGAGAAATATTTCTAGATTTTTTAATGAAAATTGCGCCAGGGCTTGTGTGCGAAAGAAATCCTGCGTTACTTTGCATTCCCTCAAACGAGGTAGCTGTCCGAAACGACAAACACCACTGTGAAACGGATAGCTAGTTTAGTTCTTTGATATTACAGAGGAACCCGAGATTCAATTGAGA
>CAZTEZ010000180.1:0-4013 GCA_964611815.1 uncultured Bacteroidia bacterium
GCGGATTTTTTCAGGTGCAATTTCGATGAGCCAGATCGACACGTTGGGCATCAATAGCCCCACACCGATGCCATTGATCGCCAGACCAAAGACCACCTGCCAATATTCGACAGCTTGCGCCACAATGGTGTAGCCAATCGCAATAAAACCGAAGGTGATGGCATTGATGGCATAGGGCGATATTTTGCTGCGGATTTTCTGAAACACGAAGCCCATAAAGGCCGTCATAAACGTGCTGGAAGCGACGGCCGCCCCGGCCAGCCGTGCGTCGAGGATGTTGAAGTCTTGTTTGAGGTAAAACGAGGTCTGCACGGGCGTGAGGTAGAATAAGATCATCCCGAAGAGACCGAGGGCGAACGTCAGCCACACTGCCGGTGGGGTATTGACCTCCAACCGGTTACCGTCTTTATCGACCTCCGGCGTATAGGTGTTGGTGGGCTCGTAGAGGTGAATAAGCACGAGCGGCAGAAACAGCAGTGCGGCGGCATACACCAAGAACACATAGCGCCAGTCGAGCTCGGCGAGCAAGCCGCCGATGCTGATGTAAATCACCCCGCCCAAGGCCATCACAGCAGCCTGTATACCGATGAACTTTTGCCGCTCTACGCCGCCCATATAGTCGGCAGCCAGGGTCGTTACGCTGGTCATAATCCCCGCTACGGCAAAGCCGAGCGCCGCGCGGCTGACGAGTATCCATTCGATGCTGGGCAGAAAGCCGCCACCGGCGCCGACGATGGCATAAATGATCAGTCCGCCAATGAGCACAGGGCGCCGCCCGACGCGATCGAGCAGCCAGCCCATCAGCGGCGAGAACACCCCGATGAACAGCGCCGGCAGCGTGAGCGTCAGGCGTGTGAGCAGCTCAATGTTCTCGACATCGGCAAAGCTGTCTTTCATTTTAGCGAGTGCGGGTGCCACAATGGCGCCGGCCATCACGGTCAGCGAGCTGCACAGCAGGATCGTCAGCTTGATGGCCATGCTGATGTCGTTGGGGCCGCCAGACGAAGATGTGGTCTTTTGCCCGGCGGCAGTCGTGATGGCTCTCTGTGTTGAGTTGGTGCTCATGCGGGTAAGATGTGGCTGCAAAACTACGTCAATTGCCGTCGGGTTTCAAGTGCTTGTGCTTGTGTTAACAGCGCGCGCCTTAAAACACAACAGGCGACTCGTTTGGGGAGTCGCCAGTTTGCATATAAAATTGAATCCGCTTTTTCAGTTGTTCACCGAATGCTGATACAAATGCACATCGCGCTGCGGGAAGGGGATGTTCAGGCCGTGTTGGTCGAACTCTTTGTACACGCGCTCGTTGATGTGCCACATGAGTTCGAAGTAGTGTTCCGACTTGCACCAGGCGCGCGTCACGAGGTTGACCGAGCTGTCGGCGAGTGCTTCAACGGCGATCATCGGGGCCGGGTCGTCCAGCACACGGTCGTCGCTCGTGAGCATCTCCATCACTACTTTTTTGGCGACATCGACATCATCGCCGTAGCCGATGCCGATGGTCCAGTCGACGCGGCGCGTGGGCTCGATGCTGTAGTTGACCATTGGCCCCGTAGAAAGTGGCCCGTTGGGAATGATGATGGTTTTGTTGTCGAAGGTCTTCATGATGGTGTTGAAGATCTGGATCTCATTGACGATACCCAGATAGCCCTGGGCTTCCAGCACATCGCCCACCTTGAACGGACGTAGAATCAGGATCAAGACCCCACCGGCGAAGTTCTGAAGCGTCCCGCTCAGAGCGAGGCCAATCGCCACGCCAATGGACGCCAAAACCGCTACGAATGAAGCGGTTTGTACGCCCAAGATACCGACGACACTCAACACGAGCATGACTTTCAGGCCGATGCTGACGATACTGCTGATGAACGAGCGCAGACTCTTGTCCAGGTCGCGCTTCTCCATGCGCTTGCGCAGGAGTTTGTTCAGCTGGCCGATGACGATCATGCCTACGATGAAGAGCAGGATGGCGCCGGCGACTTTCGGAAGGTATTCGATGCCGAGTTTAATGGCGTGGTCGATGTATTCTTGCATGTTTGGGGTAGTTGTAGAGTTGAATGAAGAACGGGTCAAATGTCGTGAAAATCGAACAAAAAAAAGTCCGCACCATTGGTGGTACGGACAATTTTAATTCGAGCAGGTCAGTTGCCCTTATAGCTGTGCCTCGATTTTGTCAGCGAGGATCTTCTTGGGGGCGTTGCCGATTTGCTTATCGACGACTTCACCGTTTTTGAAAACGAACACAGCAGGGATGCTGCGGATGCCAAACTTGCCGGGCATTTCGGAGTTCTCGTCGACGTTCAGTTTGCCGACAACGGCTTTGCCGTCGTACTCCTCGGCGAGCTGCTCAATGGTCGGTGCCAGCGCGATGCAGGGACCGCACCATGAGGCCCAGAAGTCAACGACTACGAGTTTGTCGGACTTCAGTACCATCTCTTCGAAGTTGGCATCTGTGAATTCTTGGACTTGCTTGGTTTCAGCCATGGTGGATGTGTTTATGATGATGTGTGCACTAAGGTACGTAATATAGAGGAAATTCGTGCGTATCCGTGGCCATCGTCGTCAGTTCAGGCGGCAGCGCACGTTCATGGCCTCAATTGCGGTTAGCAGTTCGGCGCTGGGGTGAACGGCGCGGTTGCCTAGGTGCAAGGCGATTTCCAGCTGTTGGTTCGCATCAAAAATCTGTGTTCTAACACCGCACTTGCCCTTATGGTTCACCAGCAGCTTGTCCAGCATATCGATGAAGCCCGTGTTGATGGCCTGCAGCGAAATCTGTAGCGTCAGGCGCTTCACCTGGTCTTCCACGAGGCCTTCCAGCAGGCGCACTTCTGTGATCTTCAGCTCGTACTCCGAGCCGTTGAAGCGTGTGGCGTATTTGCCCTTAATGAGCACGCATTCGTTCACCTCCAGAAACGAATTGTACTTGGCGTAATCGTCTCGGAATAAAGCGAACTCTGTTTTGCCCGATTTATCTTCAATCGTGAAGCTCCCAAAGCGATTACCGCTCTGCGTGCGACGCTCACGGGCGCTGGTGACGATGGCGGCGATGCTCACATCGCGGTTCTGATAGTCCTCCAGATTGCCCAGCGGGGTGCGCGCAAAGGCCGCGATGGCGTGTTTGTAGCGGTCGAGTGGGTGGGCCGAAAGGTAGAAGCCGATGACATCGCGCTCGTGGTTCAGTTGCTCGATGAGCGACCACTGCTGCTCCTGCTTCGGTATTTTGGGGCGGTCGACGGTCGTGCTGTCGCCACCCCCACTCCCGAAGATGCTCATCTGGTTGGAGTTTTGCTCTTCCTGGTAGCGCGAGCCGTAGAGCACGGCTTTTTCGAGCAGGTGGCGCGCCTCGCCGTTATTGCCCTCCACCTGGAAGTACACCGGGCGCGGCGTTTCGAAGCAGTCGAACGCACCGGCATAGCACAAGCTTTCGAAGGCTTTTTTGTTCAAAAAGCTGTAGTCGACCCGCTCAGTGAGCTCGAAGATGCTCTCGTACGCCCCGTTCTCGTCGCGCTCGGCGATGATGGCCTCGGCCACGCTCTGGCCCACGCCTTTGATCGCCCCCAGCCCGAAGCGAATCTGCCCCTGCTGGTTCACAGAGAACATGTACTGGCTTTCGTTCACGCTAGGCGAGAGTACGTCGATGCCCATGCGTCTGCACTCATCGATGAAGAGCGTGATTTTGTCGAGGTTGTCGAGGTTGTGCGAGAGCACCGCCGCCATGTACTCGGCGGGGTAGTTGGCTTTCAGATAGCCCGTACGGAAAGCGAGAATCGAGTAGGCCGCGGCGTGCGATTTGTTGAAACCGTAGCCCGCGAACTTCTCCATCAACGCGAAGATTTCCTCCGCTTTTTTCTGGTCGATGTCTTTTTCGGCAGCGCCCTCAACGAATTTAGCGCGCTCCTTTTCCATCACCTCCACCTTCTTCTTGCCCATGGCCCGGCGCAGCAAGTCCGCACCGCCGAGCGTGTAGCCGGCGAGCGTTCGAGCAGCGGCCATAATCTGCTCCTGGTACACCATGATGC
>CAZTEZ010000180.1:4023-6599 GCA_964611815.1 uncultured Bacteroidia bacterium
GTTTTTCAGGATGGGCTCGAGCTGTTCGTGGGGGTACTCGATTTTCTCTTTGCCATGCTTCCGGGCGATGAAGCTCTGGATGTTGTCCATCGGCCCCGGCCGGTAGAGCGCGTTCATGGCGATGAGGTCCTCAATCACAGTGGGTTTCAACTGCTTGAGGTACTTGCGCATGCCGTCGGATTCGAACTGAAAGGTCGCGACGGTCTCGCCCCGCTGGTAGAGCTCGTAGGTTGTTTGGTCGTCGAGCGGGATGTTGTCGGGGTCAATTTCGACATCGTGCCCTTCCTTGACTAGCCGAATCGCCGTTTTGATGATGGAGAGCGTCTTGAGGCCCAGGAAGTCCATCTTCAGCAGGCCCGCCTCTTCCGCCATCGGGCCTTCGTATTGGGTCGTGACGACACCATCTTTACTTCTCGCAACGGCAATCGGCGCGTAGTCCGTGAGCTTGCCTGGCGCAATGATGACCCCCGCCGCGTGGATGCCCGTGTGGCGCGGGGTGCCCTCGAGCAGTCGGGCGAACTGCATCATTTTTGCGACGTCCGGGTCGGAGTCCGTAAACGCGTGCTCGAGCTCCTCCCAGGTGTCGGGGTTGGTGCCTTTGTCGAGCGCCTTCTTGAAGTTCATGCTCGGCTTGTCGGGGATGAGCTTCGCGATGCGATTCACATCATCGAGCGGGATGCGCAGCACCCGGCCGACATCGCGAATGGCCGTCTTCGCACCCATGGTGCCGTAGGTGATGATCTGTGCGACGCTGTCTTCGCCGTATTTTTCGACCACGAATCGGATCACCTCGCCGCGGCCGTCGTCGTCGAAGTCGATATCAATATCCGGGGGCGAAACGCGCTCGGGGTTCAGGAAGCGTTCGAAGAAGAGATCGTACTCAAGTGGGTCGACATCAATGATTCCCGTGCAATACGCGACCACCGAACCCGCTGCCGAGCCCCGCCCCGGCCCCACGTACACCCCGCGTTCTCGTGCGACGGTCGTGAATTCCTGGACGATGAGGAAGTAACTCGCGTAGCCCATCTGGGCGATGATGTCCAGCTCGCGGTCGATGCGCTCGAGCAGCTCGTCCGTCACCTCGCCGTACTTATCCTTCGCGCCTTCGAGCGTCAGGTGGCGCAAAAAGGCGTTGTCGTCGTCGAAGCCCTCGGGGATGGCGAACTTCGGCATCATCATCTTGCCCGAGAGGTCGAGCTCGAAATCGACGGCCTGTGCAATCTTCAGCGTGTTGTCAATCGCTGCAGGCAGGTCGCTGAACTGCGCACGCATTTCCTCCGCCGACTTGAAATAATACTGCGTATTCAGCTGGCCGTTGTCGTCGAGGATGCGGAAGCGGTTCAAGTCGTCGAAATCGCGCCCCTGCGACAGCGCCAGCAGCAAGTCATGCGCCTCGGCCTCGCTCTGGTCGACGTACAGCACATCGTTGGTGGCCACGGGCTGCAACTGCAGCTCGTGGATCCACTCGACCAACTGCTCGTTCCAGGCCAGTTCGTCAGACACAGCGCCGTGGCGCTGCACACCGACGAAATACTGCTCGCCAAAGGTGTCACGGTAGTATTTCAACAGCGCCTTGCTGTCGTCCAGACGGTTGTTTTTGAAGAGCGCCCGCGCCTCGCTCTGCACGCTGCAATCGATGAACACCAGGCCGTCGCGGAACGCTTCGAGGTGGCGCTTTTCGATGCGCGGCACGCGGTAGAAGCCTTCTTTGTAGGCGATCTGCGAAAGTTTGCACAGGTTGCCATAGCCGGTGGCGTTCATCGCCACGGCCACCATGCGGTAAGTCTGGTTGTGCGTCTTGCTGGAGGGCTTGGTGTAGTCTTCGCTGGCGACGTACCACTCGCAGCCGATAATGGGCTTCACGCCGTGTTTGTTGCACGCGAGCACCAACTCTGGCACGCCGAACATATTCCCGCGGTCGGTGATGGCCAGGGCGGGCTGGCCGTCGGCGGCGGCCTTTTCGGCCAACAGCTGAATGCGCGCCGTGCTGCTCAGCAGGCTGTATCGGGTGTGCACATGCAGATGAACGAAGGCCATGCTGCTAAGTTAGCGAAAGTCGGGTAGGGTTTCGTCGCATCAGGAGGTAAGGTTTATTAGAAGTATGTATATTCGTAGACCTAAATGCGAACTTCTTTTAGTTCTTTCTGTTATTAGAAAGTGACTATTCAAATCATTTTGTGTGGCCTTCAATTAACACTATATTTATGTTTGAAATGATTTTTTTCTTTGAAAGCAGTCCTTGGGGTACTATCGTTAGTATAATCACCGTCTTTACTTCAATTGCAGGCTTGCTTTTAATCGTATGGCAAATGAGGTCTCAAAGCAAAGAGCATGGTGAAAGAATGGCTAAATTGGCATCTCAACTTGAAAGTGTAAATCAATTAGTACACCAAAACCAAGAATTCGAACGACAACGAAACAAACCTGTCATTGAAATAAAAGTTGAGCGGGGCAGTTCGCATCAGATACCTCAATTTTTTTTGAGAGCCTGTTGAAATTTACATTCGGGAATTTAAAACACTGAGAGTCAGTTAGGGAAGCAACTTAATTCCCGTTAAGATGGCATTCCGCTTGAC
>CAZTEZ010000181.1:0-4314 GCA_964611815.1 uncultured Bacteroidia bacterium
GAGGGCATTCCTGGTGCAGATACGCCGCAGAATGACTAGGCACCTGGTCAGTCTGTAAAAATAAAAAAACGGCCGACCGATAAGCCGGATTCTGTCCGCGTAGCTGAAAACAGCTGTGCGGGGTCATCATTTATCTAGGCCGCCACTTGCGCAGCGGCTCCATCGGCCTACCCCCCGGCATCGGTCGCGCAGACCTCAAGCGCCGGTGTACGTGGCCTCTCTGCCCCCAGGGTTTACCGCGCGTGTTGTCGCCAACACCCGCCGTGGGCTCTTACCCCACGTTTTCACCCTTACCTGTGCGCCGCTCAGTGAGCGCCGCCATCGGCGGTATGTTCTCTGTGGCACTGATCCGTCGCCGAGCTCCGAAGGGCCCGACGCCTTCCGGTTAGGAAGCGGGGTGCGCTGTGCAGTCCGGACTTTCCTCTCGTGTGTCGCCACACCAGCGATGACCTAGCCGGCCGTTATTAGCAAAACTACTGCAATTTTTGCGCCCCGGGCATTTTAAGGTTGGTTGGCAGACGCTGTGGATTGATTTCGTGAGCCAACGGCCTTACAGTCAGTCTGGGCTGCTATTTTTACAGCATGCCCTGCCTGACGCTTCTCATCCCCGTCTACAACGAAGTAGACAATCTCGCGCCGCTTTACGAGCGGGTGTGCGCCGTGATGGCCGATGCCGGGCTCACGTTCGAGCTGCTGTTCGTGAACGATGGCAGCACTGACGGTTCGCTCGAACAGATGCGCGCGTTGGTTGAGCGCGACAAGCGCGTACGGGTGGTGAACCTCTCGCGTAACTTCGGGCAGCAGGCGGCGCTCAGCGCCGGTTTGAAGTACGTGCGCGGTGAGGCGGTGGTGCCGCTGGATGCCGACCTGCAAGACCCGCCAGAAGTCATCCCAAGGATGGTCGAGCGCTGGGAAGCAGGCTATGATGTCGTTTATGGCATTCGCACCCGTCGCAAGGAAGGCGCGGTTAAGCGCCTCAACTACAGCCTGTTTTACCGTTTACTATCCTTTTTCAGCGACATCCCGATCCCGCGCGATAGTGGTGACTTCTGCCTGATGGACCGCCGAGTGGTGGACTGTATCGTCAACGATTTTCCTGAAAACCTACGCTTTGTGCGGGGCCTGCGCGCATATGCAGGCTTCCGACAGGCCGGGCTCAGCTATGAGCGCGCCGCCCGCACGCTCGGTAAGACCAAGTTCAACTTTCGCCAACTGCTGGGTGTCGCAGGGGATGGCATTTTCGGGTTCAGTATCAAGCCCTTGCGACTGGCGACCTGGCTGGGGCTGGTGTCGGCCAGCTTCTCGTTTATCGTCGGCATCTTCTTCATCCTGCAGCGCATTTTCGACTTCGAGGTCTTTGGCACCAAAGCCTCGGACACCACCGGTTTCACGGCGCTGGCCACGGGCATCTTTTTCATGAGCGGGGTGATTCTCATCTGCCTGGGCATCCTCGGCGAATACCTTGGGCGGGTGTACTACGAAGTGAAGCGCCGGCCCAACCATGTGGTTTCGGAGGTGATCGAGGGGGATTGAGTAAACAATAAGTATCAGCTTATTGACTTCAGGTTTTTGAAGGACTCCGATGTGTGTTTGGCGACACGTTCTATTTCTGGTAATTCGCTACCGTATTCGTCCAGCGCGTTAACTACTAAGGAATGAATTAATGTATTTTTACTCGCCTCCATTAGTTTTTCATTGTTTTGCCACAGTTCCGCAAGCTTATCACAGTGAATCAGATAATGAAAAAGATTATCAAAATACTGCTCTCTGTACACGTGAGCTCTAGACATTTCGGCTAAATCGTCATTCGACATGTATTCAAGGTCAAAACTCATGCCCGGCTGTAAGTCTTCCAAAGACTGTAGGACAGTGTCTAATTTGTCTTCACTTTGTAGTTCTTGCGACTTTGAAATCTCAATGAGGTACTCCTGGAATAATGCGGCTCTCTCAACCTTGCGATAGATGGTCATCAGATCCGTCCTCAAATCGAAAATACGCTCCTCATACTTTAGGATTTCTGCTTTCTTTAATCGCGTCAAGTTAGCTCTATACTGAAAAACACCCCAAACAAAAGCTGCAAAAGCAATAAGTGTTCCGAAGGCTGAAACTATTGTAGCGACACTCGCCCAAAACTCCAAATCGGAATTGGCTTTCAATAGCATTTTAGTCAGCTTGCTGCTTTAAGGCTCTGTGTTTTAGAATAATACGGCGGAAACGTTCACGCCTCTCCTCTTCTGTCAATAGCACAAGAGGCTCATTACGAAGCACTCGCAATACGAGTTCCTTTTGTCGATCTGTCGGCTTTTCTGTTTTTACGCTCATAACATGAGTAGTTCTGACTACAATATAACGCATTCCTGCCAATTTTCGTCCCCCCAGCTCAAAAGGGGATATCCCCACCCAAACACCCGTTCGCTTTGCGAGATTCTGCCTAACTTATAGCTCCTTCTAACAGCATAAGCAGACATCACGCATGGCAACATCTACTGACCCCAGCACCCCCACGCGGGTGCTTATTATCGGCGCTGGCGGGCAATTAGGTACCGAATTGGCACCCACTCTCGCTCAACAGGTGGGCGATGAGAACGTTATCCTCTCCGACCTCCGCCCACTCGATACGCCCTACCAAAGTCTCGAGCTCGACGTACTCGATGCCGAAGCGCTCGAGCATACCATCACGACGTACGGCATCACGCAGATCTACCACCTGGCGGCCATTCTGTCGGCCAAGGCCGAGCAAAACCCTAAGCGCGCCTGGCACATCAACATGGACGGGCTGATGCACGTGCTCGACCTCGCGGTAAAGCACCGGCTCGACAAAGTCTACTGGCCCAGCAGCATCGCGGTGTTTGGCCCCATGACCCCCAAAACCGCCACACAGTATTGCGAGCGCGACCCTGAGACGATCTACGGCATCACCAAGCAGGCCGGCGAGCGCCTGTGCGCGTGGTACCAGAAAACACACGGACTGGACGTCCGCAGCCTGCGCTACCCGGGGCTGATCAGCTGGAAAGCCTCGGCCGGTGGGGGCACGACCGATTATGCCGTGGAGGTGTTTGAGTACCTAAAGCGTGATGAGGCGTTCACCTGCTTCTTGCGCCCCGATAGCGCTCTGCCGATGATGTACATGCCAGACGCCGTACGCGCGACCTTGGAGCTCATGAACGCGCCACAAGAGTCGCTAAGCGTGAAAGGCGCGTACAATGTCGGTGCGTTGAGCTTTACGCCCGAAGAGCTCTTTGGGGTCATTCGAGCGCAGGCACCGGAGTTGGAAACCGACTACGCACCGGATTACCGCCAGGCCATCGCCGACACGTGGCCTGACGCTATTGATGACCAACAGGCGCGCACCGATTGGGGCTGGCAGCCGCACTACGACCTGCACAAAATGGTCACCGACATCCTTGCGAACCTTTTCCCCGAGCGCGTGGTTAAAAACACAGAAAATGCTTAATTGCAAAAGATTTGCAACTGCGTTTTCATTGCAACTAACAAACAACGAGATTAAACCTGACTACTCATGGCAATCGAAACTGTAAATGCCGAAGAGCACGACAAACTCCTGAGCGAGAACGACAAAGTCGTGACGATGTTCACGGCGGGCTGGTGTGGCTCTTGCCGGATGTTCAAGCCCAAATTCAAGCGTCTGTCGGACGATGAGCGCTTTGAGGGCATCACTTTCCTGAACGTAGACGCCGAGGCCAACCCCGATCTGCGCCAGAAAGCGGGCGTGAACAACGTGCCGTATTTCACGATCTGGCAGGCCGGCGAGCTGAAAGATGGTGCGGCCACCAACAAGGAAGACCGCGTGGTTGAGCTGCTGGAAAGTCTGAAGAACTGATGCAACCCAAGGCTATTAAAGTCTATTGCTTAACTCAAAAACACACGCGCTATGCAAATGAAAGAAGTACGGCGGCTGGTGAAAAACCACAACCTGGAGGAGCTCCAAGCGGCCGCAGAAGCTATTGAAAATGAACAACAACCGGCCATTGAGGTGGTCGGCGAAGACGAGGGCGATATGCTCACCAATGTGCTGGGGGCCATCGAAATCAAAGAGGCCGTCGCGCGCGGCGAGTCTGAGAAGGACGCACTGCGGGCGTTCAGTTCGCGGGTGCGCGATATCCTGAACCCGAACCAGTAGTCCGCAGCACTGCCGACACCAAATCAGGCCACCTTGCGGATAGCGGGGTGGCTTTTTTGTGGAAGCGGTGTAAAGCGCGAGAGAGAAACGGCTGTGCCCAAAATTCAGGGCATAAAAAAACTGGGGGACTCAACCGCGTTAACGGGAATCAACCCCAGCCCTTGCTCTTTTCA
>CAZTEZ010000181.1:4414-6595 GCA_964611815.1 uncultured Bacteroidia bacterium
AACTGGGGGACTCAACCGCGTTAACGGGAATCAACCCCAGCCCTTGCTCTTTTCAATAGTAAAGGTACATTTAAACGTGAGGCATAATCGAGCTTGAAGCTGAACCGTAACGATAGCAAGATGAATGGCAGAGTAATGCGAACGAGTGGGGGTTACACTTGGTGCTGAAGCAGCCATACGAGCATAGCATTCAAGTCATGCAGCTCATAAAAAAGGAATGGCACAGCGGGTGCTGTGCCATATCCTTTTCTCAATTACTCGTTGTGATCTGAAACCACAGTTAAATGGTTTCGTTTCTGCCTATTGTAAATATAGCACGCTCGAAGGCAAATCAGGCTGCCTTGCCCCGAATGGCGAGAATACTTTGCTGAGCGGTTAGATTATGGGTTCGAATGTTTCCACACTTGAGGTTTATCTTTCCACAGCTACCGCGTCAGGGGCGGTCGCTTAGCTTGCCGGTGCAGCCTCGGCCTCAGGTGAGTCTTCGCGCTTTTCGAGCCAGAAGTTATTGTAGCCCTCCCCCAAAATGATGCGGATGTAGTTCTGCTGCACCAGCTCGAGCAGCGTCAGGAAGCAGAACACCAGATACACGCGGTTGGGCTGCTCCATGACGATCGACATGAAACCCGGCCGCGCTTCGGTGTTCACGGCGCGCAGTAGATCCGCTTTTACAGCCTGCGGGCTGTAGGGGTAGGCCCGAATGACGTGCTTGGGGTCGCCCAGCCGCGCAGAATTACGCTCCAGGATGCGCTTGTAAACCTGAAGCAGACGGTATAGCGTGAGGCCCGTCAGCTCGTCTTCTGGCGTGGTTTCGCCCACCAGCTCGTCGCTTTCTTGCTTCACATAGCCTCGTGGGAAGCGCTTTTCTTGCTCGGCTTCCAGCTGTTCGAGCTCGGCAGTCGCCTCTTTGAAGCGCTTGTACTCCAGCAGACGGTCGACCAGCTCGGTGCGCGGGTCGACGTCCTCGCCCTCTTCGTTCACAACGGGGCGCGGGATGAGCATCCGCGCTTTGATCTTCATCAGCTGTGCCGCCACCGCGATGAACTCCGCCGCCAGGTTGATCTGCAGCCGCTGCGCGGTGTGCACGTATGCCAGGAAATCTTTCGTGATGCGCGAGATCGGGATGTCGTGCACGTCCAGTTCGTCGCGCTGGATGAAAAACAGCAGCAGGTCGAACGGCCCCTCGAAGTTCTCGAGATGAACTTCGTACCCGCGGTTATCGATGTACTCAATCGAGGAGACCGGCCCGGGGGCGGCCGTCGTGGGGTCGTTTTGTTGCGTGGCGTTGTCCATCTTTTTTTTCGGTTACATTTCATCCAGATAAGGCTGCTGAAGAAGAATGCAACTTAGTTGCCAACTTAGTTGCCGTCGCGGGTGGTCAGTTCACGGAATACGTCCTCGAGTTTCGATTCGCCCTTGGTCAGCGACAGAGTCGCGTTCTCTTGCTTCACGCTGGCCTCGTAGATCAGCTTGCGCAAATCGCCGCCTTCGGGGTACTGCAAGCGGAAGGTCGTCGCCGACAGCTCGGTGATGCTCAGGCCGTCGACACCTGCTTGTAGCACCTCGAAATTGAAGCCCGGCTGTTCGAACTCCACCTCCAGCACCTGCGAACCGCTCGATAGCTGGCGCAGCTGACCGATGGGCGCATCGGCGATGATTTTGCCGCAATTGATGATAATCACACGGTCGGCGATGGCCTCGACTTCGCTGAGGATGTGCGACGAAAACAGCACCGTTTTCGTCTCGCCGAGCGACTTGATGAGTTCGCGCACGGGCAGCACCTGGTTGACATCCAGCCCACTAGTGGGCTCGTCGAGGATGAGCAGTTCGGGGTCGTGCAGCAGCGCCTGCGCCAGGCCCACGCGCTGGCGGTAGCCTTTACTGAGCGTGGCGATTTTCTTGGTCTGCTCGGGCACCAGGCCCGTGAGCTCTACCACTTCGCTGACGCGCGCTTTCAGGTCTTTGCGCGGAATGCCGTGCAGCTTGCCCACAAAACGCAGGTACTCGTGCACGTACATCTCGAGGTACATGGGGTTGTTTTCGGGCAAATAGCCGATGCGCTTGCGGATCTCGAGGCTGTGTTCGCGGATGTTGAGCTCACCGAGGTGCACCTCGCCGCTAGTGGCAGGCTTGAAGCCCGTCATGATCTTCATGGCCGTGGACTTCCCGGCGCCATTGGGC
>CAZTEZ010000182.1:0-809 GCA_964611815.1 uncultured Bacteroidia bacterium
ACCACACGGTTTCGTCGTAGTTAACCGCCGTAGGCACGCTGCCACCACTGACATTAGGCTCGCCGGGGTCTTCTGTGGCGCAGAAGTTGTTCTGGCCGGTCAGTGTGCTGTTGCCCCCTTCCGGAATGGTACCCATGTTAGTAGCGTTGCAATACTCATCATTAACCGGGAAGGTGTTCGGCACGCCATTGTCCACGATGTCCAGGTCAAATGTGCCCTGGTTGTCAAGGATTGAGGCAAGGTCTACGGCATCCATCTGGATGTAGTAAGTCGTGTTCGGGCGCAGGCAGTCAAACGTTTGGCGTGCATCCGTAAGGCCCATCAGTACCGATTGATCGATCTCCTGGAGGTCGCTGAACGCACAACTAGGGGCGTTGGTGGCTTCATAAAGCACGAAGCTCGCGACCATCGAACCGCTGGTGTTCGTGATCTCGATATCGACATCGCCTGGCGTGGCGCTGGTCTCAAACGAGAACCACACGGTCTCGTCGTAGTTGATGTTATCATAGAGCCCGCTGCCACTCACGTTGGGCTCGCCGATTTCCTCTGTCGAGCAGAAATTGTCGCTAGACGTTGCCAGCGCACCGCCCGAGGCGAGCGTACCCAGCGGATCAGCATCGCAGATGTCGTCGTTGGGTGCCACAGAAGGCGGCAAACCGTTGTCGGTGATCGTAAGATCAAACGTACCGTCGTCACCCAGATTCACCATTGTAGAAATATCCGGCAAATCGGCACCGTCGATCTGGATATAGTACCAGGTTTCGGGGCGTGGGCATTCGATGGTTTCTGAGATGCCATTGCCAGGAATG
>CAZTEZ010000182.1:819-1304 GCA_964611815.1 uncultured Bacteroidia bacterium
TGTTGTTGTTGGCGTAAATCTGTTGCAGCTGCGTAAAATCGCAGGTCGGCCCGCCGGGCGCAATGTAGATGTTCATCTGTGGCGCCAAGTCGTCTGTGATGTCCGAAAGCTCGACTTCAATTTCTCCGGGGGCGCCAGTCGTGCGGAAGCGATACCACACGGTTTCATCAAAGCCTTCGCCGAAAATACTGACGCTCGAGCTGACATCCGGCTCGCCCACTTCCTGGGTAGCGCAGAAGTTCGTGCCGTCCAGTTCTACGATGTTGCCCGCACTCGGCACGGTGCCCAGGTCAGTGGCATCGCAGAGGTCGTCGTTGGGCAGCGCCCCATAGCCCGTCTGCTCGGTCAGCGTCAGGTCAAAAAAGCCCTCATGCAAGGTCAGAATATCTAAGGGGTCGCGCTCGGCGCCGTCTACTTGCAAGTAGTAGGTCTCGCCCGGGGTCAGGCAATCGACATAAATGTCCTCGCCATAAGTCACGAACGGC
>CAZTEZ010000182.1:1314-6581 GCA_964611815.1 uncultured Bacteroidia bacterium
GCGGGCGAACGTTTTGCCGCCGATCTCCTTGCGGAACGGCAGCGTGAACTCCGCGTCCACTTCGCTGAGCGTGCCCGTGCAGGTGCCGTCGTCAGACACGAATATGCCCAGGCCCATGCTCAGGTTGTCGCCATTGTTGTTCGGGTCGCTCTCGCCTTCAATGAGCACATTGCCCGACGCTGGCGCCGTAAACGTGAACCACGTGGTTTGCATCTCGTTCAGAATATGCGGATCTGGCTCGCCGGGCTCTTCGGTGGCGCAGAAGTTGTGGTACTCGCCAGAGTTGATCGGCGTGCCAGTGGGGTCGCCCAGGGCGATGGCGTCGCAGATGTTGTCGTTGGCCAGTGGTGTGCCCGGTACGCCTTCAAGTGTGATGTCGAACCAGCCGTCGACTTCATCGAGGCCGCTGGTGACCACATCGGCACCGTCGACCATGATCCAGTAGCGGCGGCCGGGCTCCAGGCAGGGCACGTCCATTTCTTCGTCGAAGCCAATCTCGGTAATCGGGTCGTTGAACTCACTGACGATTTCCGTGAAGTTGCCGGTGCAGGTGTTGTCGTCGGTGGAATAGACGGCCAGCTTGATCCAGATATCTTCGCCGTAGTTGCGCACGTCGCTGTCGGCATCAATAAACACATGGCCAGAGGGCGGTGCCACGAACGAGTACCAGACCGTTTGCAGCGGGCCCCAATCGCTGGGTACGGGGTCGAAGATGTTGTCGGCGCAGAAGTTATTCTGGTCAATGAGCGTCTCGGAGCTGGTGTTGGTGACCGGGCTGAAGGGGATGGCATCACAAATCGAGTCGTTGGTGGCTGAGGGCGCGTAGTCTTCGATACGGATGTCGAATGTGCCTTCCTCTTCTTCTTCAACACTCGCGGGGGTAACGCCCAGTGGCGTGCCGTCGATTTGCAGGAAGTAAGTTCGGGTGGGGTCCAAGCACTTCACCACAAACTCGCGGTCGTCGATGCTCGGGTTGATGGGCGCCACCAAACCGGGTGCCACGGCATCTATCTGTTGCAGCGTGCCGGTGCAGGTGTTGTCGCTGCTCTCCCACACGGCGGCCTCCAGGTCGATGAAATCCGGGCCGGTGTTCAGCGCGAATATCTCGACATTGCCCGAGGGCGGCGGCGTGAAGGAGTACCACACCGTCTGGTCCGGATCCCACTCTGCCGGGTCGGGCTCGCCGACCGAGATGCCGGCGCAATAGTTGTTCTGGTTGTTCAGCGACGCGTCGCCCCCGGCAGGGATGGTGCCCAGCGGCGTTGCGTTGCAAATGAGGTCGTTCGGCGCGCGGGTGACCCCGTCGTCGGTGACAGTGAGCTCAAAGAAGCCCTCGTCGCCGATACCAATGATGCCACCCGGGTCAACTTGAACAAAATATCGGGTATTGGGCTCGAGGCACTCGATGGTGAGGTCTTCGCTGAAAATGACCGGGTCGTAATCTCTGGCGACTTCCGTCATGGTGCCGGCGCAAGTGCCGTCGCTAGAGGTGTAGAGCGCAAGCTGCAAGTCGGGGTTTTCGCCGAGGTTATAGGGGTCGCTATCGGCCAAAACTTCCGTCTCCCAGCCCAGCGTGGCGGGGGTGGTGAACGAGAACCAAACGGTGGCATCGAGATTAAACCCAACGGGGAAACCTGGAGGAGTCGGCTCGCCGGGTTCTACGCTGGCACACAAGAGATTCTTTTGGTTGTTCGGAATCGGCGGCGTGATGCTTTGAATGGAACCTGGAACATGCGGCAACGTGCCCAAATCGACGAAGTCACAAATGTTATCGTTGGGGGCCTGGGGTGCGCCGTTGTCGCGCACTTCGATGCCATAATAGCCTTGAGTATTGAGGGATGTGCCATCAATTTGCACGTAGTAGAGCGTGTTGGGTTCCAGACAGTTTACACTCATGTTGGTACTCCCCAAAGAAGCCCCACCCTGCGAATCAATCAGCGTCAAATCACTCGTATTGCACCCGCCGTTTGACTCATAAAGTGCCACCTGAACATGAAGGTCATCTCCGAAGTTTGCGGGGTCGTTGCTCACGTCAATGTCCGTTTCGGAGCCCACCGCTGCACCAGTCGTAAAAGTCGCCCATACGGTCTGGTCTTCGCCCCAACTGGCGTTGGGCTCGGGCGATTGGGTGCCTGCGCAGAAATTGTTGAACGTTCGGGTGGGGGTGGGTGCAAGTGTGCCCCCCAAGTTAAGCAAGCCGATGTCGATGGCATCGCAAATATCGTCGTTGGTAGCCTGTGGGTCGCCACTGGTTGAGACGCTGATACCGAAATCGCCGCGGTCACCACCGCCGTCGCCATCCAATTGAATGTAATACAGACCGGGCTCCAGGCACTCCAAGGTTACCTCGGCCTCGCCACAGCCAGCCACACAAGGCAAGCCACGGTCGTCGTTGCTGCCGACTTCAACCAGCCCGCCGAACGAACAGCCGGCGGTTGCGCGGTAGATCGTAATCTCGGTGTCGATGTCCGTTGCGCCGTGGTTCGTCGAGATCGTCACCTCGTCGTCTGCGGGCATTGTGAATGTGTACCAGAGCGTGTTAGAGGGCGAAATGCCACCATCGGCAGCGTCAACCTCGCCGCCCTGTACGGTCGCACAGGTGTTGTTGCCCGTAATCACCGAGCCATTGGTCGGGAGGTTAACCGCGTTACAAATGTCGTCGTTCGTGCTGAACGCCCCGCCACCCGGGGTGACACTAACACCGATGTCGCCGCGATCGCCACCACCGTCGCCATCTACCTGAATGTAGTACCAGTTGCCGGGCGTCAGGCAGTCAAGCGTGACTTCCGCCTCGCCGCAGCCCGCTATGCAAGGGAAAGGGCGATCATCGTTGTTGCCGACTTCTGTGAGGTTGCCGAAAGCACACGCACCGGTGAGTTCGTAGATGGCAATTTCGGTGTCAATGTCTGTGGCACTATGGTCTGTAGAGATCGTCACCTGCTGAGTGGCCGGTGCCTGAAAGCGGTACCAGATTGTGCGGCTGGGCGAAATGCCGCCGTTAGAGCTATTCACCTCGAAGGGTTGGGTACCCGCGCAATAATTGTTACCAGTTACGACGCTGCCGTTCGGGTTGATCGTGATCGCATCACAAAGATTGTCGTTGGAGGTTGTTACCGGCCCGCTGGCATCTACGCTGAGTTCGTAGTTGCCGCGGTCGCCGCCGTCATGGCCATCCACTTGGATGTAGTACGTCTCGCCGGGGGTGAGACACTCAGTTTCTACACGAGAGGCGTTGTTGAATAGCCCGATGTCATCGTTCCGGCCATTATTGACGAGTGCAAAGCTACCGAATGCACAACTGGATGACCCGCTGTAAACGGCCAGCTCGGTGTCAAAATTGGTACCCCCGTGATCGGTCGAAACCTCGACTTCCGCTTGGTTGGGCGCTACGAATGAATACCATTTCGTGCGTTGCGGAATGATGCCGCCGCCAGCAATGGGCTCACCACCCTGGGTGCCCGCGCAAACATTGTTACCAAAGCGGTTGGCACCGTTAACGGTAATTGGCAGGGCGTTGCAGGCATCGTCGTTGGAGCCGGGGTTGGGGTTTTGGCTGCCGGAAACAGTAATTGTACCCCAGTAGCGGTAAGTGCCCGGACAGCCGCCACCGCCATTACTCGCTACATCGTTAAAGTTAGCAGAGTTGCCGGGCGCAGGCACATTGACTACCAACGTAGTATTTGCACGGCTTTCGCAGCCAATTGCATCGTCTTCGCACCCTTCGAAATCAATGGTGAGTGTGTTGGGAACATCTTCTAAGCAACTAAAAGTCTCATTGTAGATCGTGATGTTTGGTGGGTTGCTCGGGTAACAGCCGTTGCAGTTGTTAATGGTTTCGAAGTTACCATTCATGTCGCCATCAAAACACCAACGGGGGTCACTGTCACCTCCAAAAGCATCACAATTGTTGGCAATGTCTGCTTCATAGTCTGTCACTACCATCGTGACCGTAATCTGCCCCTGCATCAGTTGCGGCAGTAGCAATGCAATGAAACACGATGCCAGGGCTTTGAATGTAGTAGACGAGTAGAAACGCGCCATAATAAATACTCTTGAAGAAGTTTTCGGAATGGAATTGGAGGCGAAAAGCTGCATTTAACACAAGCCCGGCCTCGAGCTTGGCCTTGAGCGTGGTCATCTAAAAGCGTACTTATTCGTCATTGCTGGGCGATTCGTCTTGCTGCTGCTTCCAGGCGCGGTACTCCTGCTCGGTCACATCGCCATTGCCGTCGGCATCGGCTGGGTGCGCTTCTTTCGGCTCCACCACGTGCGATTCGTGCGGCACGACCGTCACGGTCATGTTCGCTTTGAAGTGCGTCTGTTTCACATTATAACCCGCATTGCGCAGCGCCTCCAGCGCCACCGACTGCTGCTCGGGGTTGTCCAGAAACGTGTAGTTGATTTTGCCGCCGTTCTTCTGGTCGAAGTCGCGAATTGCCAGCGTTTCGTACAGAATCGCTTTCACTTGCTCGGCTTTGGCGTCCGTATCCACGGAGTCCACCAGTATACTCGCCGAACTGAGTTCGACCGTTCGGGTGTCTTGCGCTACGGCGGAGTGTGCCGCAGCTGTTAGGAGTAGTATCTTAAAAAGAGCAAGTTGGAGGGTGAGGAGTAGTTGTTTTCTTATAAGGTAGCAGTTTCAATTTCGCTGTAGGCATATAAACTACATAACAACTATTGATGAACGAGCTAACAAGTATTTTTAATGATGATGATTGCCCCCATTAAGACCGACCTGTCGGTCTTCATTCCTTTATTTAAGCCCCCACCTAAATAACGCGAATGCAGGCTATCCAGCTCAATAGCAGCTTTTGCTGGCGAACCCAGCAATGGGGTATTCGCTGTGGTCTGAATGCTTGATATAATCAGATCTTTCTCGCACAATCTCGCCATGCAGGCTCATCGCCGTCCCGCGATCCGCATCCCGATGCCGTACTTCGGGCGCAGCGTGATGGTCGTCTGCGTCTCGAGCTTCCACTCCGCTACGACTTCCAGCCGATAGCGCTGCAAAATGCGCGCCACGCACAGCTGCATTTCCATCAGCGCGAAGTTGTTGCCGATGCACAGCCGCGGCCCGCCGCCAAACGGGATGTACTGGTACTTGTGGTGGTCTTTGGTGTTTTCGGGGGCAAAGCGCTCTGGGTCGAATTCGAGCGGGCGCTCCCAGAAGTCGGGGTGGCGGTGGATGATCAGCGGCAGAATCACGACGCTCATTTTGGGCGTCACCTGATAGCCGCCGATGGTCGTGCGATGCAGCGGTCGGCGCG